>JADGRG010000485.1 GCA_017881145.1 Sandaracinaceae bacterium
GAGCTGTCCAGAAATCGGCGCAGAGCGAGCGCGCCCGCAGAAAAAACCGCAGGAATACTCGCGTATTTCGAGGATTTTTTCGAGGACGTAAGCCGCTATGAGCCATTTCTGGACAGCTCTTCAGTGGGTTTGGTCTCGCGACGCCGCAACCTCTAGCTCTTGCACTTCGAGCTGGATGCCGTTCGCGCCGAGCACACGCACACGCCGACCCGCTGCGACCGCGTGAGCGGAGCGCGCCGCCCAATCCTCGCCGTCGACCAGCACGCGGCCATTTCCCTGCACCGGATCGATCGCCGAAGTGACTTCGCCGAGCTTGCCGACCAGCGCCTCGGTGCGCGACGGCACACCGCGCGCGCCGAGCTTGCCCAAGAGCCGCGGCCGCAAGAGCAAGAGCGATGCGACCAGGACCACGGCAAAGACCGACACTTGCACCAAGCCCGGCATCCCGAGCCAAGCCGAAAGCGCAGACACCAGCGCCGCGAGCGTGGCGAAGATCCAACCGAAAGAAGGAGTGGCGAGCTCGACGATGACGGCCAAGACGGCGATGCCGAGCCAAACCACGCTTGCATCGATCTGCCAGCTCATCGCGCTTCGCTCCCCTTGTTCAATGCGCCACCGCGCCAACACACCGGTGCAACGGGCCACAGCGGACTGTTAATAAGGATAGGCCGCGCCCGCAGCCCCTGTCGAGTTTGGGGCGACGAGCGCTGCGCTGGGCCGCGGGTCGCCGGCGGGGAAGTCGTTGAGCAGCCCCGCTAGCCCCCTGGACTTGCTCGACCGCAAACGGCTGTGTTCGGATCGAATGAGAAACCGAGAAGAAACATTTTAGAAACTTGTTTCTGACAAGACACATGCTCGAAATCTGGCGTTAACAGCCGGCCCTCGGATCGAACCCTCCGGCGCTGGCGGACGCGGACCAAGGAGCAACCAGCATGACTTGCACGCGCGTCATCCAACTAGTCTCGGCGGCGGTTCTCTGCAGCCTGCTCACCCCTGCGCTAGCCTTCGCGACCGACGGAGCCAACGCTGGCGACACCGCGTGGGTGCTCACGTCCAGCGCGCTGGTGCTCTTCATGACACTGCCGGGCCTTTTTCTTTTCTACGGCGGCCTGCTGCAGAAGCGCAACGTGCTCAGCGTGATGGTGCAGTGCTTCGCGCTGACAGCGGCAGTCACCCTCATCTGGCTCGCCTTCGGCTACAGCGTCGCGTTCGACTCGACCGGCATGCACAAGGGCACGGTTGGGTTGCACTCGTTCATCGGCGGCTTCTCGAAGAGCTTCCTGCGCGGTGTCACCGGCCACTCGCTCTGGGGCAGCATCCCGGAGCCGCTCTTCTTCGTGTACCAGCTCACCTTCGCCATCATCACGCCGGGTCTCTTCTTGGGCGCGTTCGCCGAGCGCATGAAGTTCAGCGCGGTGATGCTCTTCTCGCTGCTCTGGCTGGTGATCGTCTACCTGCCGGTCTGTCACATGGTCTGGGGCGGCGAAGGCGCCTTCTTGGCTGACCTCGGCGTCAAGGACTTCGCCGGTGGCATCGTGGTGCACGTGACCGCCGGAGTCGCTGCCTTGGTCGCCGCCATCGTGGTCGGACCGCGCGCCGGCTACCCCGAGCGGCCCTTCTTTCCGCACAACATGACCGCCACCATGATGGGCACCGCTATGCTCTGGGTGGGTTGGTTTGGCTTCAACGGCGGCAGCGCGCTCGCCGCCAACGGAGATGCCTCCATGGCGATCCTTGCGACGCAGGTCTCCGCCTCCGCAGCGTCACTCACCTGGTCCGCCGTAGAGTGGTTCCGCAGTGGCAAACCCAGCGCATTGGGGATCGCCACCGGAGCCGTTGCAGGCTTGGCGGCGGTGACACCGGGTGCCGGCTTCATCGGACCGGTGGGCGCTCTGATCGTGGGCATCAGCTCCGCCATCATCTGCTTTCTGGCGTCGGTGCCCTTCAAGAAGCGCCTCGGCTACGACGACTCGCTCGACGTCTTTGGCGTGCATGGCGTCGGCGGGATCGTTGGAACGCTGCTGCTCGCACCGCTGGCGTCCACCGCGTTCGGCGGGCAGATCGCGGGTCTCGACATCGGGGCCCAGCTCCGCGCTCAAGCCATCGGCACCTTCAGCGTTGCGGCCTACTCGATCGTCTGCACCTTCGTGCTGCTCAAGTTGGTCGACGCTCTGGTCGGACTACGTGTGACCGAGCAGCAGGAAGCAGAAGGCCTGGACCAGGTCGAGCATGCCGAAGCGGGCTACGAGCTCTAAAACAGGCATGCCTGGAGCGCGATCCACGTCGCGATCCGCCCTTCGTTTGGGGTTGGGGCCCCGAACCCCAACCAAGCCGCCGTGATGCGTGCTCACGTGCGAGAGCAACCAGATAGGCGACGGGACATGGGCGCATGCATACCACTGCGCAGGTCTTTGCGTGCCCAGGGTTGAGGCGCAGATCACAGCAGCGGATGGAAGCTCACGACTGCCATTGGCTCGCACATCGACCCACGAAAATACTGTGCGGTCGCATTTTTTCAATCACACGGCTAAAGTCGGGTGCGAGAAGCGCCGTACCGAGATAGGTGGCAGGCCAAGTAGTCTCGGCGATCGCTCAGCGTCATAGGGTCGTAACGCTGTGCTTGGTCGTGTGCGTGGCCGCAGCTTGCCAGAGCCGATCGCGCTCACACACCACAAAGCCGGACACGCTGCGCTCTAGCTCCGGCGCAGCCTACATGGCGCACGAGGTCATCGCCAAGCGTGCAGCCGGAGTCTCGGACGCGGACTTTCGCAACGTGATCACCAAGCTCGGCGGCCACATCGTGGAAGACGGCTCGCCACTCTCTCGCGAGCTTGGCTACTTCCGCATCGTGCTGCCGGATGCCGTGCTCGCCGACCAGGCCATCTCCGATCTGCTGGACGCCAGCGTTGCAGCCTCAGCCGAGCGCAACTACCTGGCGCAGGCCTTCGACGTGCCCAACGACCCGAGCTACAGCCAGCTCTGGGGCATGGCGAAGATCCAGGCCGACAAGGCGTGGAACATCACGCATGGTTCGAGCTCGATCTTGGTGGCGGTGACTGACACCGGCGTCGACATCACGCATCCCGAGCTGCAAGCCAATGTCTGGACCAACCCCGGCGAGATCGCTGGCAACGGGAAAGACGACGATGGCAACGGCTACATCGACGACGTGAACGGCTGGGACTTCGCGAACAACGACGCGTCGCCCGCGGACGACATGGGGCACGGCACACACTGCTCCGGGACCATCGGTGCCGTCGGCAACAACGGCATAGGTGTGGCCGGCGTCAACTGGCAGGTGCGCATTCAGGCGGTGAAGTTCCTGGATGCCAACGGCTCAGGCTCGTTGTGGAATGGCGCGCTGGCAATTCTCTACGCGGCGAACAACGGAGCGCGCGTGGTCAACGCCAGCTGGGGCTGTGCCGGCTGCAACGTGCAATACGTCGCCGACGCCATCACCACGCTCGGCGACAAGGGCGGCCTCTTCGTGGCCGCCGCCGGCAACTCCACTAACAACAACGATCAAAACCCCTTCTATCCTGCGGCGTATCCGAACGCGAATCTGATCGCGGTGGCTGCGACCGACAGCAACGATGCGTTAGCGTCGTTTTCCAACTACGGCGCGACCACGGTGGACTTGGCAGCTCCTGGCGTGGGCATCCTGAGCACTCTGCCGAACAACAGCTACGCCTCCTGGAGCGGCACCTCCATGGCAACGCCACATGTCGTCGGCGCCGCCGCGCTCTTGCTGGCCTACCGACCAGACATGAGCGCGGCCGCTGTCAAAGCCGCGCTGATGGCCAGCTGCGATCCGGTCGCAGGCCTGCAAGGCAAGGTGGTCAGCGGCGGCCGCATCAATGCTTACAAGTTGCTGGCGTCGTCGGGGCAGCCGCCAGCTGCACCGGGTTTGCTGCTAGCGGTGGCCGGCACGCACCGCGACGTCGCGCTTTCCTGGACCGCACCTGCTTCTCCCAACATCACGAGCTACCTGCTCAGCTGGGGGCTCGCCAGCGGCAATCATCCCAACCAACTCGCAGTGCGTGGTGACACGCAGGCCAACCTCACAGGTCTCCTGCAGGGGCAGCACTATTACTTCGTGGTGCAGGCGCTCGATGCCACGGGCGCGATCAGCCCACTCTCCAACGAAGCCGTAGTCATCGCAATCGACAGCGTCGCGCCGCCACAGGTGGTCGACCTGGCGGCCCGAAACCATGTCGGCCGCGTTGCGCCGGGCGAAGTGGTGGAAACGAGCGGCGAGTTCTCCAGCTACTACGCCGGCAAGAACGCTGCGGACGGCGACCCACTGAGCGCCTGGATCACGCCGCCGCGCGTCTCGCCGCAAGTGGAATACGTAGTGGTGCAGCTGCACCAGAGCTACCGCATCGGCCAAGTCGTGCTGAGCGCGAGCGATGTCTATCCCGAGTTCTTCCCGCAAGACTTCGATATCGAAGTGTCCCAGACCGGCAGCGACTGGCAGGCCGTGACCGGAGTGCGCGACCAGCAGCCACCAGCAGCACCGCTCACCATCAGCTTCCCGCCGACCGATGCGAGCCTCGTGCGCATCCGCGTGCTGCGTTCCTACGAGCATCCCTCGGGCTTCTACTACGCAGGCCTCTCGGAGATCGTCGTCTACGAGGTCTCGCCCGAGCCCGATCGACTCGATCTCTCGTTCCACGCACCGGGCGATGATCCAGGCTCGGGCAGCGCGGCGCGCTATGACGTGCGCGTCGCCACCACCCCGCTCGACGAAACCAGCTTCGACCACGCCGCCGTGGTTCCCTCCGGCACACCACTTTCAGCCGGACAGCCTGAAGCCATCGCGGTCACCGGCCTCGCGACCGAGACACGCTACTACTTCGCGCTGCGTGCGATCGACGCCGCCGGCAATGTCTCGCCGATGTCGAATGTGGCCAGCTCATCGACGCTGGTGCTGGCGCCAGCGCAAGTCAGCGATCTGCGCATCCTCGCCCAGAGCAGCGACTCCGTCACGCTGGAGTGGACAGCACCTGGTGGCGATGGCCACGCTGGCCAAGCCGCGGCCTATGACTTGCGCTCATCGCTCGTGCCGCTGGATGCTGGAAGCTTCGCAGATGCGTCACCGGTGGGTGCGCTACCAGCACCCGCGGTGGCAGGCTCGACCGAGACCTTCACCGTGCACGGTCTTGGAGCAGGCCTGCATTACTTCGCACTCGAGACCGGCGATGCGCACGGCGCCATCAGCGCACTGTCCAACGTGATCTCTGTGCTGACCACCCTCGGCCCGGATACGACGCCACCTGCCGCAGTGCTGGATCTCAACGTGTCTGCCGGCACGGCTCAGGTGCAGCTGCAGCCCACTCTGCTCAACTCCTCGGCCAGGCTGATGTCCGCGAGCCTGATGTTGGACGGCAACCCCTATACTTCATGGGTTAGCGCTGCAAGCGACCCTGTCACCCCGGCCTGGGCGGTGCTGGACCTCGGCACGCTGCAGCCGGTGGCGCGCGTGCGCATGCTGCCTTCGGGTCAGGGCTCGCAAGTTGCGTTCTATCCGCGCGGCTTTCGCATCGAAGGCAGTGTCGACAGCTTCAACTGGACCACACTCACCACGGTGCGTGATCTAGCCGGCCGGCTCGCGCACTGGGACGAGTGGGGCATGCCGGCGACCAACGCGCGTTACCTGCGCATCTACGTTACAGATTACGGTCCCGGCGACTGCGGCATGGCCCCGTGCGCTAACGGTCGCGTCGACGTTGCCGAGTTGCAGGTGTATGCAGAAGCGCCCAACCCCGGGCTCAGCCTGAGCTGGGTCGCGCCCGGCGACGACGGCTGGCTCGGCACGGCGGCGCGCTACGATCTGCGGCGCGCACTGACACCGATCACCGAAGACAACTTCGCGCAAGCGGTGCCCATCCCGAGCCACGTCCCGGGACCTGCGGGCACGATCGAGATAGTGAGCACGCCCGCGCCGACCCAGACCGGTCTGCACTACTTCGCGCTCAAGACCATCGACGATGCTAACAATGCTAGCCCGCTCTCCAACCTGGTGACCTACTTCGTGAGCGGAGTGCCGCCCACGCCGGTCACCGACCTGCACGGAGTCGGCGCCACCACGCAGAGCGTGAGCCTCGCCTGGACGGCAGCCGCGTATGCCGGACCTGCGGGCGGGAGCCAACATTACGATCTGCGCTACGCCACTGCGCCCCTCACCGCCCAAAGCTTCGCCGCTGCAACGCCGGTCGCAAATCTGCCCGCGCCGCAACCCGCCGGCAGCGCAGAGCACGTGGAGGTCGCGGGCCTTTCGTCGAACACCGTCTACTACTTCGCCATCCAGGTCATCGACAACTGGGCCCAAGCCTCGCTGATCTCGAACGTGGCGCAGGGGGAAACGCTGGACGGCATCGCTCCTTCCGCAGTGACCGACTTGGCGGTGAGCGCGGTCGACCCGAGCAGCACGACGCCACTGCCGCCGCTGTCGGTCGACGCCAGCGGCTCCTACTCGGCGCAGACGCTGCCGAGCAATCTCTTCGACGCCAAACAAGACACCATCTGGCTTTCGGCGGGTGCTGCTGACGGCGGCAGCGAGTGGCTGGACATGCACTTGCCTTCCGGCATGCGCTTGGCCCGCGTGCGCATGCGCGCTGCGACCGGGTTCCTGGACCTCTTCCCCAAGGACTTCAACCTACAGGTTCGCAGCGCCAACGGCCCCTGGACGGTGGCCCTGGCGGAGAGCGGTTTCAGCACCCAAGGTGATTGGGAAGAGTGGAGCGTCGGCTCGCTCGCAGCGGACGAAGTACGCATAAACGTCACGGCCATGGGCGCGTGGACGGGCAAACGCTACGCCGCGCTGGGCGATCTCGAGCTCTATGCCGATACCTCCGATCGCTCGACACTCCAAGTGAGCTGGACCGCGCCCGGCGATGATGGTCACACCGGCACCGCGACTCGCTACGACCTGCGCCAGGCCGCTAGCGCGCTGACGGACGCCACGTTCTCCTCGGCGCTGGCTCTGAGCGGCGTGCCAGCGCCACATATCGCGGGAAGCCTGGAGCGCTTCGCGGTCACGAACCTTGCGCCCGAGACCCGCTACTGCTTTGCGCTGCGCACTCAAGATGAAGTGCCGAATGTCTCGGTGCTGTCGAGCTCCCCTTGTGCCACGACTCCCGGACTGCCACCGTCGACCATCACCGATCTGCAGGCGAGCGCACAATCCGCGACGACTGCGCTCTTGACCTGGACCGCACCGGGTGACAGCGGCGCGGTCGGCCAGGCACAGAGCTACGAGCTGCGCTTCTCGACCCAGCGCATCAACAGCCAGAACTGGCCGTCTGCGACGCTCGTGCCAGGTGTAATGCAGCCATCGGCGGCGGGCGGCGCAGAGCACTTCCTGGTCAGCGGACTCAACGCTCTGACCGCCTACTACTTCGCCGTGCGTGCCATCAATGCCACGGCGCTCGCTTCGGCCATCTCCAACAACGCGCAGGCCAGGACCCTCGACAACGTCCCGCCGGCGACCGTCTCGGACCTGCGCGCCCAGGCCGATGCTGCCAACGGCGGCGCGCTGCTCTTGGCGTGGACGGCCCCGGGCGACAACGGTCCGAGCGGACAAGCGGCGAGCTACGACCTGCGCATCTCGCAACAGCCGATCACGGCGCAGAACTTTGCCAGCGCGCTGCCTGTTCCCACCGTCACACCGAAGCCGGGCGGTTCCGCCGAGAGCGCGAACCTCTCGGGGCTCGCGCTCGAAGCCGCCTATTACCTGGCGCTCATGACGCGCGACGCGGCTGGCAACGTCTCCGGGTTGTCGAACGTGGTGGCCACCCGCACCCGCGAAGAACCGCCAGGTGCCGTGAGCGATCTGACCGTCACTTTTGCCACGGGCGACAGCGCGGTGGATGCCACCCTAACGCTGCGTTGGACCGCTCCGGGTGACAATGGCATGCAGGGCACGGCAGCACGCTACGACCTGCGCTACTCCACCACACCGCTCACCGAGAGCGTCTTCGCCAGCGCAACGCCGGTAGCCAGTCTGCCGGCGCCGAAGACGGCCGGAGGCAGCGAGTCCTTCGTGGTGCACGGTTTGCGGCCGGAAACGACCTACTACCTTGCGATCAAGACCATCGATACACGCAACAACGTCAGCGTGATCTCCAACGTCGTGATCGGCACACCGCCCGACCATGTCCCGCCAGCCACCACCAGTGACCTCGTAGCCGTAACCGGAACGACGCGCGGACGCGTGGAGCTGAGCTGGACGTCGCCGGGCGACGACGGCGTGCTGGGCACCGCCCAGAGCTACGACATTCGCTACGCGCTCGCTCCCATCACCGACGCCAGCTTCGCTACGGCCTTCGCGGTGAGCAGCATCCCCAAGCCGGCCAACGGCGGCACTCAAATCCACCTTACGGTGCTCAACTTGCCGGATGAAGCGCAGCTCTACTTTGCGCTCAAGACCACCGACAACGTGAATCTGACGTCGGGCCTGTCGAACCTTGCCCAAGCCCGCACCCTGGACGTCGCGCCGTCTGCGGCGATGCTGCGCGTGGTCAGCACGACGCCGAGCACCATCACCGTCGGCTGGAGCGCACCCGGCGACAATGCAAGCGTCGGCACCGCGGCGGCTTATGACCTTCGCTACTCGATCGCCATGATCACCGATCAGAACTTCGCGCAGGCGAGCAGTGTGAGCGTCGGAGCGCCACAACCGGCCGGCGCCAACCAGAGCGCGAGCGTGGCAGGGCTGGCCTCGGATGTGATCTACTACGTGGCGCTGAAGACTCGCGACGCGCGCAACAATTGGTCGTCACTTTCCAACGTGCTAGCTGCAACCACGGCGGACAATCTGCCACCGGCTGCCATCACGAGCCTTGCGGCCACGACTGGCACGTCACCCGGCAGCCTGCTCTTGCAGTGGAATGCCACAGGCGATGACGGCAGCGCTGGCCGCGCCGACCACTACGAAGTGCGCTGCGCGCGCACTGCCATCACGGACGCCACCTGGAGCAGCGCGCTGCTGATTGCCAACCCGCCGACGCCGAAGACCACCGGTCAGCTCGAAGCCTTCAGCGTCACAGGACTCACCGTCGAGGCTCGCTACTACTGCGCGGTCGTGGCCTTCGACAAGGCCGGCAATCGCGGCCCGCTCTCCAACGTCGCCGCCGCCGACAGCGGCGTATCGCCACCGGCCGCCGTCGTGGACCTCGCCGGCCAGGCAGCGCCGGCAAGCGTGACATTGA
>JADGRG010000044.1 GCA_017881145.1 Sandaracinaceae bacterium
CGCGGACCGGCCATCGGCGCACGGACCCAGTGCCTATCACGCAGCGTTTGAAGCGCTGCCTGCCAGGCGCGCCCTAAGCGCTAGACCAACTCAAGAGCTGTCGAAAAATCGGCGCAGAGCGAGCGCGCCCGCAGAAAAAACCGCAGGAATACTCTCGTATTTCGAGGATTTTTTCGAGGACGTAAGCCGCTATGAGCCATTTTTCGACAGCTCTTCAGCTCTTCTTGTCGGAGCCGGCGGCGACGAGCGTCAGTTGGCCGGGGAGCTCGGACTGGTGGTGCTCCAGCACGAGGTCGATGCCTTCGCGGATGTACACCGCGATCGGGACCTTGGTGCGCTCATGCAGAAGCTTGAGACTCTCGTTCTGTTCGGGAGTGATGTAGATGGTTGTGGAGATTTTCTTGCGCGCCATGAAGCACCACGGGCCGAAGTGTCGCACCGACCGGTGCGGACTAGAAAGCTGCGCGTGAACGTACATGGCATCATACATAGTGTCAAAGGTTTTGCTGGGCTTGCGGGCCGCTAAGCCCTGCCATTATGCTTTCCCCCCAGCTGGCTCCGCCGCCTTGGTCGGGCACGCTACGGGGGTTCGCCCAATGTCCAGGTCGCTAGCTATTTTCTTCGTTATTTCATCGCTTTGCGCACTCGCATGCGGTGGCGAGAAGCCCAAGGTCGCGGTGCCGGGCATGGGACTTGCTGAGGCCCGCAAGGCCAAGCGCCTGCATCGGCTGCCCTGCGAGGGCGACCGCGAGAGCCTGGTGGACGCCAACGGCGACGGCTTGGCGAACATCCGCCACGTGTTCGCGGGTAACGCCGAGAAGTGCACCGAGATCGATCTCAACTTCGACGGCCGCATCGACATGACGCGCGTCTACGAGGGCGGTCACGTTAGCCAAGAGCAGCACGACTACGACTTCGACGGCCGGATCGACGAGCAATCATACTTCGCGGGTGGTGCGCTCGAGCACAAGGAGCTCGACACCAACTTCGACGGTCGCGTGGACACCTGGGTGTTCTGCAAAGGCCCCTACGTCGGTCGCTTGGAGCGAGACCGTCATCATCGCGGACAGGTCGACACCTGGGAGTCCTACGACAAGGGCTTGCTCTCGACCGTCCAATACGACGACAACAACGACGGACGCGTCGACCGTTGGGAGACCTATCAAGATGGTCGCGTCGCGGAGGTGAAGCGCGACACCAACTACGACGGCAAGCCTGACCAGACCGAGAAGCAAGACGCGAGCGGCCCGCAGTTTGCGAAGAAGCCGGTGAGCTGCGACGGCTCTGCTCTGCCAGAGCCGCCGGCCGAGGCTCCAGCTGCTCCGCCAGCCGCCGCAGCGCCAGCTGCCGCAGCGCCAGCCGCTCCTGCCAGTGCTGGCACGGCCTCCGCAGCATCCGCCACTGCTCCGCAGCCAGCAGCTGCGGCCACCGCGCAACCGACGAGCGCAGCTGTCAGCGTCACAGCAGGTGCCGCAGCCGCACCTGCAAAGACCCCCACACCTACGGCGAAGGCCACAGGAGCAAAGCCATGATGGTGTCGACGCGAATAGCCGTTTTGGTAGTGCTCGCGTGTGGCTGCGCCAGCGGCAAGGCGTCGCTCAAGCTCAACACCGGTAAGGACAGCGCCAAAGCCAAGGCTCTGGGTGGGTCCACGCAAGGCTCGAGCGATGCGCGCTGCCGTGGGGATCTGCCGAACCGCGAAGTCAGCGAATACGACACCTCCGGTGACAACCTGCCGGACGTTCGGAAAGTATTCCAGCGCGTGGGCGACGGCACGGCGAGCCGGCTCATCATGATCTGTCGCGAGTCCGACGTGAACGGCGACGGGCGCATGGACGTGGTGCGCTACTACGACGACGAGGGCCGGTCACTGCGCGAAGAGGCTGATCGCAACTTCGACGGCAAGATGGATCTCGTCACGGTCTACCAGAACGGCCAGGTTGTCCGCCAAGAGTTGGACGAGAACCACGATGGCAAGATCGACACCAAGATCTTCTTCGACCAGGGTGTGCCGCAGCGTGCCGAGCGCGACTTGAAAGGTCGAAGCACGGCGACGCAGTGGCGCCCCGATCGCTGGGAGTATTTCGAAGCAGGACACCTGGTGCGCATGGGCACCGATCTCGACGGCGATGGACGCGTCGATCACTGGGACCGCGATGCCGCGGTCAAGCGCGCGGAGGGAACTGCAGCTGCGAGCGGCGGTTCCGACGCCGGATAGGTTTTTTCATGGCCTCCGAACGTTTGCAGAAGATCCTCGCGCAAGCTGGGATCGCGTCGCGTCGTGCTGCCGAACGCCTGATTACTGACGGTCACGTTCGCGTGAACGGCCGGATCGTGCGCGAGCTGGGCAGCAAAGCGAACCCCGTGCGTGACCGCGTCGAGGTCGACGGCAAGCGCCTGGTCGCCGAGAAGCCCGTCTATTACCTCTTGCACAAGCCTCGCGGCGTCGTGACTACGCTCGACGATCCGGAAGGACGCGAGAGCATCCGCCAGCTGATCACCGAGGTTAAGGAGCGCATCTTTCCGGTGGGCCGGCTCGACTTCCAGACCAGCGGCGTCTTGCTCCTGACCAACGACGGCGCGATGGCTCAGGCACTCTTGCATCCGACACGCCGCGTGCCGAAGGTCTACAGCGCGAAGCTGCAAGGCCCGATCGACGAGCGCGGCCTCGAGCTTCTGCGCACGGGTGTCGTGCTGGACGACGGAGAGAAGACCGCACCCGCCGAGGTGCGCCAGCTGCGCAGCGACGAAAAGCACGTCTGGCTCGAGCTGACGATTTCCGAAGGCAAGAACCGTCAGATCCACCGGATGGCCGAAGCCATCGGTCGTCGCGTCCTGCGTCTTGCTCGCATTTCGTTTGCCGGCTTGCAGATCGAAGGTCTGCGTGCCGGAAAGCTTCGTCCGCTCACGCCCAACGAGCTCAACGACCTGAAGCAGAAGTACCTGAACCCGCAAGGTCACGAGCGCCCGGTGCGCGGTAAAGGTCGCTTCCTCCCCAACGCGCCTGTGTTCGACGGCGACATGCCTCAGCCAGAGCCAGACGCACCCACGCGCGGTGCACGCGCTCGGCCCAGCACCACGGCCTCGCCGCGCCGCCCCGTGCAGCCGAGGCAGCGAGTCGCGACCGGTCGCACGCGTACCGACGCCGCCGCGTCACCGCGCCGCCCCGTGCCAGCGAAGCAGCGAGCCGCGACCGGTGGCACGCGCACAGCCAAGACCGCCGCACCCAGCCGTGAGCGACGCAGCACTCGCACCGCGCGACGCGGCTGACATTGCTAGCATAAGTGCCAGCCGGCCCGCCGCGCAGGTGCGTTGCACCACAAATCGATTGACTCTCCCAGCTCAGGACGTAGACTGCCGGCACTTGTCGCGGGGTGGAGCAGCCTGGTAGCTCGTCGGGCTCATAACCCGAAGGTCGTAGGTTCAAATCCTGCCCCCGCAACCGTCCTGTACTACAGGCTTGAAAGCCCCCGAGGAAACTCCGGGGGCTTTTCTCGTTAAGGCCG
>JADGRG010000486.1 GCA_017881145.1 Sandaracinaceae bacterium
AGACTTCCCAGGCGGTCTCGAAGAGGAAGGCGTCGCTGGGCGCGGCGCTTTCTAGCGCGTTGGCGGGGTCGCTCGGGTCGAAGGGCGGAGCGGGACGGCCAAGGTTGGTTGGGGGCTTCTGCATCAATTGGGTACGTAATCACCGATCGTCCAGGCAGTCGAGATCGTGACAAGCCCCAAGCGGCCAGCGCCAAATCCAGGCTCTCGATGAACCCAGCGACCCGCTGCGCCGACCTCGGCACTGGCCGAGTCAGTCTAGCGCCCTGAGAGAAACGGCAGCTTCTGGAACAAGCGCTCCGGCGTGTTCTTGACCACCGGCATGATGGCGCCCCAGAAGAAGGGCACGTAGGCCTCCGCGGTGCCGGCGTCCATGGCGCGCACGATCGACGCGGCGACCAGCGCAGGCTTGCCGAAGAGCAGATGCTTCTTGTGCTCGCGCGTCATCGGCGTGTCGACCGGCCCGAGCTTGAGCGTGGTCACGCTCACACCCGCTGCGTAGAGCCGCGTGCGCAGGCCTTGCAGATAGATGGTGAGCGCACCCTTGGCCGCGCCGTAGGTGTAGTTGCGCGGGCGGCCGCGATCGCCTGCCACCGAAGTGATCACGCCGATGCGACCTGCACACGCACGCTCCAGATGGTTGGCCAGGGGGATGAGGAGCGACACGACGCTGGTGAAGTTGGTGCAGATCGCAGCATCAGCCGCCTCGAAAGCGCGCTCGCTCTGTAGCTGGTCGCCCAAGTCGCCGTGCGCGATCAGCACCGTGTCGACGCCGCCCAAGGTCGTGAGCGCTCTCGCCACCAGGGCATCGTTGGCGTGCAAGTTGGAGAAGTCGGCGACCTCGCTCGTGACATCGGTCTGCGCGCAGCTCTTCGTGACTTCGCCGAGCTTGTCTGGGTTGCGCCCGACCAAGTGCAGCCGGTCCCCGCGCGCGGCGTAACGCTTCGCAACTTCCGCTGCGATCGAGGAGGTGGCTCCGAAGATCAAGACGCGCTGCATGGGGAGCTCAGAAAGCGATCTTGCGCATCACGAAGCGCGGCAGATGCCGGATCACCAACATGACCAGCCGCCAGATCCGCGGCGCATAGATCAATGGCGTGCCCCGATCGAGAGCCCGGATGACGTCCTTGGCGACGCCCTCCGGCTCACCCGCGAAGGGCGGCGGCTTGAGCCCGGCGGTCATGCCGGTCTTGACGAAGCCTGGCTTCACGCAGAGCACGTGCAAGCCAGCCTCGTGATACTTGTGGTCCAGCGCTTCGAGATACACGGAGAGCCCAGCTTTGCTCGAACCGTAGATCATCACCGGCTTGCGCCCGCGATCGCCGGCCACCGAAGAGAACACGGCGAGGTGACCACCGCCGCGCGCGAGCAGACGTTTACGCACGTGCTCGCAGAACACCACGGTGTTGGCATAGTTGACGGTCAAAAGGCGTCGCGTCAGCTCGATGTCCGCCTCCAGGGCTTCCTGTGACGCAAAGAGCGCCGCAGTGACGATCACCGTGTCGAAGTTGCCGAGCGCTGCGTCCGCGGCATCGAGCGCCGCGGCAAAGCCCTGCGGCTCTTCCAAGTTACACACGGCATAGCCGAGGTCGGCTTGCTGCGGATGGCGCGCCTTCAAGTCGGCGGCGCTGCGCGCGAGATCCTCCTGGTCGATGCTCAAGAGAAACACCGCGTCGCCACGCTCGGCCAGGCGCTGCGCGATGGCGCGCCCCATGCCGGTGGTTCCGCCAAAAACGATGGCCTTCATGCTCGGTCTCCAAAGAGGCGGACGGACTGCGCGCTGCGCAACCTGCGCTTGGGATCCCACTTCTCGCGCAGCGCGAGGAAGCTCGGTAGACGGGGCTCCATGGCGCGGAAATGCTCGGGCCGAGTGAAGCTGTCTTTGGTGAGATAGATGCGCCCTCCGGTCGCGATCACGAACTCGTTCAAGCTGTCGACGATGCCCTGCAACGCCGGAGAGACCGCCATGTCCACGGCGATGGAAGTGCCTTCCAAGGGGAACGAGAGCACGCCCTTGCCTTCTGGGCCGCAGTCCTTGATCACGCAGAGCGGCGAGGCACCGCCGAGCTTGGTCAGGCGCTCCATGAATTCGCGTACGGCCGGCGCACCGGCTGCACGCGGCAGCACGCACTGATACTGCGTGAAGCCGCGCGATCCATAGGCGCGGTTCCAGTGCAGGATGGCGTCCAGCGGATAGAAGAACGGATCGGGGCTGACCAGCTTCGTAACGTGGCGTTGCAGCTGCCGGTGGTAGTACGCAGTGTTGAAGGCCCGCGCCGTAAACGAATTGAGCGCCCAGTTGGGTAGGTCGATGGGAAAGGTCTTGTCTCGGGCGGTTCGCGGAGGCTCGGAGCCCGCTTCCTCGACCGTGGCCCACCGACCGGCCATCAGGATCCCGCGGCCCATGTTGCGACCGCGATGCAGGCAGTCGATCCAGCCCATGGTCATGGGCCAAGTCGGCGCCGCACGACTGAGCCCATCCATGTAGGCGTCGATGTCCCCTACGCGCTCGCTCTCCATCCACACCCACGGGCTGGGGATGCGTTGCAGCGTGACCTCAACCTCCAGGATGTGCCCGAGCAAACCCATGCCGCCGATCGTCCCGTAGAAGAGATCGGTGTGCTCGGTGGGCGAGCACTCCACGAGGCTCTCGTCGGCCAGACGCATGCGCAGCGCGCGAACGTGGGCTCCGAAGCAACCCGCGACGTGGTGGTTCTTGCCGTGGACGTCGCTCGCCACCATGCCGCCGAGCGTGACGAACTTGGTGCCCGGGGTGACCGGCGAGAAGAAGCCGCGCGGCATGAAGAGCCGATTCAGCTCAGCCAGACAGAAGCCCGCTTCCGCGCGCAAGACGCCGGTCTCGGCATCGAACGCCAGGATGCGATTGGCCAGCTGAGTCCCAACGACCTTGTCTTCGAGGCGCGCCGGCAACGACGAGTCGCCATACGAGCGCCCGAGCCCGCGGCAGAGCACCGCACCGCGCGTGGCCGCTTCCAGGTTCTCCGAGAGCAGCTCGCGGCCCGGCATGGACAGCCGGCCCCAACCGCTCAACGTCGGCGTAGGAGGGGCCGCAAGCGAGGCTGACATCGTGGTGCTGGACATGGGTCGATGGCCATGAAGCGTAGTGCATTTGCACGGGCAAGACGACTCCGGCGCAGGGGTCTCGGAGTGCCGCCGCGCACGACGGTTCACGCAGCCCATTTGCCGGGTTGCGCAGCACCCTGCCCCTCCGTATGCTCGCGCGCGCTGTGACGCGCCGTGAGCCGACCGACACGCTGTTGGCTTCGGCCACTGCTTGGAGGCCCGCTTGAACATCGCTGTCGTCGTGTTCCCCGGTTCGAACGCGGACTTCGACGCCCTGCACGCCACCCGCGACGTGCTCGGCGCCAACGCTCGCTACGTATTCCACAAGGAGGCGAGCCTGGGCGCGGTGGACGCCGTGATCATCCCCGGCGGCTTCTCCTACGGCGACTACCTGCGCACCGGCGCCATCGCCTGCTTCAGCCCGATCGCCGCCGCCATCCGCAGCTTCGCCGCGCAGGGCGGCCCGGTGCTGGGCATCTGCAACGGCTTCCAGATCCTGACCGAGATGCACCTCCTGCCCGGCGTGCTCACGCGCAACAAGCACCTGCGCTTCGAGTGCCGCGATGTGCACGTGCGCGTAGAGGGCCGCGGTCCATTCACGAACACCATTCCGGTGGGCTCGGTTCTGCGCTTGCCCATCGCGCACGCCGAGGGCCGCTACCACTGCGACGCCGCCACCCTTTCGCGCCTGCAGAAGAACGACCAGATCGCGTTTCGCTATTGCGATGCCCAGGGCAAGGTCGAAGGCGTGCCCACGGTCAACGGCTCCATCGACGAAATCGCCGGCATCTACAACGAGCAGAAGAACGTGCTCGGCCTGATGCCACATCCCGAACGCGCCAGCGAAGCCATCCTGGGCTCGGCCGACGGCTTTCAACTCTTCGCAGCGCTGCGCTCGCACCTGCAAGGCAAGGCAGCATGACGACGTTTTCCAAAGAGCCGCAGGTCAACCTGGCGCTCGGCCGTTCCTTTGGCCTGAGTGACGACGAATACCAGCGCATCGTGAAGGACTTGGGGCGCGTCCGATCGCCGGTCTCAACTCGCTGCGCTTCGGGCGTCCCGATCATCCGCGCACCGCGGAGCTCCTGCGCGGCGTGGTCGCCGGCATCGGCGGCTACGGCAACTCGATCGGCGTGCCCACGGTCGGCGGCGAGGTGCAGTTCGATGCGTCGTACGACGGCAACATCCTCGTCAACGCGTTCACGTGCGGCATCGCCCGCACCGATCGCATCTTCTACGGACGCGCGACCGGCATCGGCAACAGCATCCTCTACATCGGCGCGAAG
>JADGRG010000487.1 GCA_017881145.1 Sandaracinaceae bacterium
ATGAGCGACGCACCCAAACATCCACACGCTGCCGGCGCACGCCCTGGCGAAGAGTTGCCTCCAGTCGACGTCGCCGAGCGCGCTGGCGAGCGTACCGGCAACCCGCAAGTCCTTCACTCGCGGCTCTTCATGCAGATGCTGGTCTTCACCTGTGGCGAGGAGCTCAGCGCGTCGACTGCGCTCTCGGCCCTGCGCGCCGGCCTGCTCGCGCGGCAGACCTCCGCCGTGATCTACGAGGACGTGAACGATCCGCGGGGCTTCGGTCTGCTGACCTGGAGCGAGGACCCAGCGCACTTCGTCACGAACGTGCGCCCCGTGTTGCAGGACCCGCGGCTCTCCGGCCTGCAACTCCGTCATGATCTTTCGATGCTCGGGCGCACCTACGCCACCGGTTTCGAGAGCGATCTACGCTTCTGGCTGCTTGATCGGCCACGCGCCACAGTCCTGAACCCGGAGTGGCCGTGGGCCGTTTGGTATCCGCTGCGTCGTGTCGGGCCGTTTGCTCGCTTGGCTGCTCCGGAGAAGGGCGCGATCATGGCCGAGCACGGTAAGATCGGACGTGCTTACGGTGAGCAGGATCTGGCCCACGATGTGCGCCTGGCCTGCTACGGCCTGGACGCCAACGACAACGAATTCGTGATTGGGTTGATCGGCAAGGAGTTGCATCCGCTCTCGCACGTGGTCGAGACCATGCGGCGCACGCGCCAGACTGCCGAGTTCATGCAGCACATGGGACCATTTTTCGTGGGCCACGTGGTTGAGCGCCTCCCCTAAGCCAGCGCGCGAGGCAACGCAGCGCGTATCAAGACGCCGATGTGGTGAAAATGCCGACGTGGACGGTTCGGGCGGCCGTCTGTAGAATCGTGGTGTGGTCATGTCGAACCCTATGCTTGACGCTTCACTAGCCAAGAACCTCGTGCCTGAAGATGTCGCGGACTTGGCGAAGACCCGCCAACTCCGGGAGTTCCTTGCGAGTTACGGCGCCACGGCGTTCCTCCTGGTTCGCTTGGATGACCCCACCGGCGAGCTCGAGTCAGGCCTGGCCGCGCTGCGGACTGCGCAGAATTCGCGGGGCCAGGCGGAGCTCAACGTGCTCGGATTCCACACGGTCGTCGCCAACGCCCGCGACCTGCCCATGGCAGTCGCGTCGGACGAGCGTGTGGATGCTGGTGTCGGTGAGCTGCGGCGCCGCCTCTCGCAGGGTCGCCACTTCGCCATCACGCTGGACAAGCGTGAGCACGATGGCTCCTACATGGATCGCATCTCCATCGGCCGGGCGCGCAACAAGGATGTCGTGCTGCGCGATCGCAGCGTCTCGAAGTTCCACGCCTGGTTCGAGCGCGGTGCGGCTGGCGCACTCTTGCTCGCCGATGCCGGCAGCAAGAACGGTACCAGCGTCAACGGCGACCAGACCGTGCCGCGCGAGCTCGCAAATGTGAAGGCGGGCGATGTCGTGCGCTTCGGATCCGTCGAGGCGGTGATCTGCACACCGGACGCGCTCTGGCGCGCAGCGCAGCCGCGATAGCGCACACACCCGCCGAGCACTTGTTTCTAGATAGAAACGCATGGATCGCGGTCCAGGCGCTTTGTTAATGCCGGCGTAGCTAGCGCCGTGCGTGCGTGCGGTGTAGACCAGCGTCGTGGTGCGGCTCAGCGTCAACGTGAACAAGGTCGCGACCGTGCGCAACTCGCGCGGCGGCGACGTCCCGAGCGTGTTGGACGCCGTGCGGGTGTGTCTCGATGCGGGTGCTCGGGGCATCACCGTGCATCCGCGCGCCGATGAGCGGCACATCACTGGCGCCGACGTGCGCGGCATTTCGAGCCTGCTAGCGCGCCGTGCAGAGCAGGGATTGGAGCTCAACATAGAGGGCGATCCTCGGCCGGATTGGCTCGCTCTGGTGCACGAGGTGCGGCCGCACCAGGCCACGCTCGTGCCGGTGCGGGTTGGCGAGATCACGAGCCAAGCTGGTTTTCGCGCCGACACCGACGAGAGCCCGATGCGCCGCGTCGTGACCGAGCTCCAGGCCAAAGGCATCCGTATCAGTGTCTTCGTCGACCCCGAAGAAGCCCCGATCCAATGGGCCAAGAGGGTCGGTGCTGATCGCATCGAGCTCTACACCGAGCCCTTTGCGCGCAGCTTCGAACTAGGCCCGGCCGAAGGGCAGAAGAGCTTTGCGCGCTATGCCGCAGCGTCCCTGATGGCAGAGCGGCTGGGCCTTGGCGTCAATGCCGGCCACGACCTCGATCTCGACAATCTCGTGCTCTTCAGAACACTGCCGCAGCTCGACGAAGTGTCGATCGGCCACGCGCTGATCAGCCGCGCCATCTTCGTTGGCCTCGGCCAGGTGGTGCGTGAGTATCTGCACGTGCTGCAGGGTTGAGCGGCGCTCAAGGTTTGGCTTTTGCCTGACGCTTGCGGCGGGCGAGCGCGGCCAACGCGAGCACGGCGAGCCCGCCGCCCAGGCCAGGCAGCCCATCCCGCAAGCTGGGCGGCTTGCGTGCGCGCACTGCACTGTGCCGTGCATCGACACCGAGCTCGTTCTCGAAAGGGCCGCTGATGGCGAGCGTGAGCCCGTCGTGCTGGATGTTCACGAAGAGGGTCTTGCCGTCCGGCGTGAAACAGGGTCCCGCGAACTCGCTTGCGCTCAAGGCATTGCGCGCAAAGTCGACGACGCCGCCGTCCAGCGTGATGCGCCGTAGGAAGTTGCCGTCCAGGCCGTCCTCGGCGACGTAGATCTGGCCGCTCGGAGAGACAGTGAGGTTGTCGGGCATGTCGAGAAGAGCGGTGTCCGTGGCGTGAGCGATCAGCGTGAGCTCCGCGTGCTCGGCAGGTCGGTGCCGGAGTCTGAAGATCTGTCCACGGCCGATCGGGCCGCCGGTGGTGGCGCAGATGTAAGCATCCTGGCCGGCGAGCCAAAGGCCCTCCGTGCGCACGAAGCGCGCCGCACCCGCCTGCCGCGCCTGCAACCGCACGTTGTCTTCGGTGGGATCCGCATCGGGGACATCCACCCAGCTGATCGACAGTCGATCGCGTAACGCCATGTTGTTGGTGTCGAAGCCTGGCTGCCCGGTGATCGCCAGCGCTTGCAGCGTGCCCACGAAAGGCTCCGTGGTCTGGCGCGGGACAAAGCGATAGAAGGCCGCGTCGTCGCGGTCTTCCGTGAGATATGCAATCTGGGTCTCGGGATCGACCGTTGCGGCTTCATGGCGGAAGCGGCCGTAGGTCTTGATCGGTCGAGCCGGTGCGACGTGATCAGCATCGGTCGGGCACAGAAACACGTACCCGTGGTGTGGAGCGAAGATCTCCTCGCAGGAGAGCCAGCCCCATGGAGAGAGCCCGCCCGCGCAGTTCCAGTGGGTGCCAGCGAGCACCAGGTTCTCGCGCTCGACGGAGAGAGTCTTTTCATCCAGCACGAGGCGCGTCACGCCTCCGAAAGCACCCGGGTCGTAAGCCTCGGCGGGCGCCTGCCCTGCGGCGTAGGCGCTGCTGGTGCCGTCACCGGGGAAGAGCTCGTGATTGCGCATCAGTGCGAGCTTGCCGCCAGGCAGCGGGAACACACCCATCGCATCCGGATTGCCGGGCACTCTGTAGCCGTCGCTCATGGCGCTGCCGGTGCGAGACAGGATCCGGTAACTGAACCCGGGTGGCAGATCGAGAATGCGTTTCGGGTCGGCGATGAGTCTGCTCGGTGCGGCGTCGCTGGCGAGCGCGCTGGCTGCCTCGCCGAGCAGGAGCGGCAGGGTCGCGCTGCCGTGCAGAAAGGATCGTCGGGTCAGGCCGCGCATCGCCGTCGGATTCTACGCGTTCCGGCGCCGCACGCGAGCGCTGCCGTCATTCATCGCGCGCCGGGCGCATCCGGCTGTGAAACCACCGCCGATAGGCGAGCTCGCGGGCGGTCTGGTCGGGGGGCGCATGCCGGGTGCAGCGGGCACGTTCGCTTGAACCTTCGGGTGCGCCCCAGCGGATCTCCACACACTCATTTGGGTTGTAGGCGATCTCCAGCGCTTCCGCGCGCGACGTGACATCCATCAACGTGAGGGGTTGATGCGTTCCATCGCTGCGAGTGTAAGTGAAGGCACGAGACGCGAGCTCCTTGGCCAGCGCCTGCCGGACTTGCGCAGCGACGCGTGCGCTCTCTGCGCCGGCGGGCAGCGCGAAGCGCTCCGGCTTGTGCTCGATCCGTTCAGGCAGAGCCAGCACCGTGTCGATGGCGATCAGCAGACGCATGTCGCGCGAGGGTGTGGCGTAGTCTTCCCAGGCGCCTTCGGTCTCGAAAATCCGTGCGCCGCGCGGCATTTCGACGACGGTGCGTGGATGCGCTCGCATGAAGGTTTCCCCGTTGTCGACCGCGAGCACGCGCCGCCGCACGGCTTCCTCCAGTGCGTCGACGAGGCTGCGCATGCGCTCGTTCGGGTCGAGCGGCGTGGGGTTGATCAGTGCGTCCATGCGCTCGTAGAAGTCTTCCTTCTGGCCTGTGTATTGCTCCAGGCTGAAGCGCGGAAACTCGCGATTCTCGCGTAACGCATCGTTGTCGAGCGCGCTGATCTCGCGCTTTTGTCGGTCGTAACTGAGGGGGCGGAAGTGTTTGAAGCCTGCGCCCACGCTCTCGGTGCTGGGGTCGAAGAGAAACGAGCCCTGCCAGAAGCGGCGCCGGCCGATGGTGCCATCCGGTTGGGCCTCGGCAGCCATCAGCACGCCGTAGTGGCTGCCGGGGATCGACTCCTGCGCAAACCATCTCGAGATCATCATCACGTGTCCGTAGGGGTCCGCGTAGATGGTGCCTGGCGCGAGGGATGAACGCGTGAGCGCCACGGGGTAGAGGTCGGTCGCGGAATCGTTCGGATGAGTGCGGCCCGTCGCAGAGTGCACGCCGGATCTGACGTCGCGATTGACGAACCTGTCGAAGGCCGCCACTGCATCGAGCTCTCCGCGCTCTGCGAAGGTGGAGGAGAGCTCCCCGCAGGTGGGTGGCTGGTGGGTGCGGCCACGTGAACAGCGCCGAAACGCGTACGGCAGCTTGAGCTTCCACGCGAAGTAGGCGCGGAGCGCGTAGGGTAGGTCGGCGCAGTCCGGTTCGATGACCAGCCTGTCGTCTTCGCCGAGTCCGAGGTGATCGTGAAGCAGGTTGCGGCTTGGATCGCGCAGCAGACTCTGCAGGTTCGTCCAGGTTTGTTCGTCGTCTGCCGGACCCATGAAGAGCTGCTCGACGAAGGCCGACCAGAGGTTCTCGGTGTCGCGCTCCCAGCGCCAGCGCGGTTCCCAGATGGGATCGGTCGGCCGAGCTTTGGGCTCTGCCAGCGGAGTTTCGTGCAAAAGGACACGCCGACACGCAAGCACGGTGTCTGCGTAGCCGAGCACCGCGGTGTAGCGGCCTGCCAAGGGCTTCGCGAGGCGTGCCACGAGCGTTACCGGTGGCCCACCGCCGCCGAGGCGGGTTTCGTCGATCGGCACGGCAGCGCCGCTTGCATCGTAGAGTTGTAAGAGTGCTTCTGGATGCGACACGCTGCTGGTTACGATGACGCGCAGCGGCTTGCCCTGCAGCGGTAGCGCGGGCGTGATGAAGATTCGCGTTTCTGCGTCATCCTTGCATTGCGCCGCGAGTGCGGGCGGTGCCGCTGACGGCTGCGGGCGCGGCAAGAGGTATGCCGAAAGCTCGGGTGGTGGTTGACGAGCGAATACGACCAGGCGGTCGAGGCGTTCCAAGAAGGCGGTGCGCGAGCTGCCACGGCCGACGTCCAGCGTGCTCACCACCGTGCGCTGGACGGACACCACGCTTTCTCCGCCGCCGTCGCAGGGCTGGGCGTAATCTCCGAGCGCATGCAGCGCCATCGGCACGCCTGCCTCGCTTCTGCCGAGGTAGAGCATGATGTGACCGGGTAGATGCAGCAGCACGACGCCGGTGCGGGCTGTCAGGTCGAGCCGACGGAGTTTCTCCGTTTCCGTAGCACCGCTTAGGTTCACGGCATACGAACCGGCCTCGGCCTGCCAACCGCTGTAGCGCGGCAGGGCCAGGTCGAAGGTGTCGAAGATGTCCACCAGCAGTCCCGAACAGTCGCGTCCGGCCCTCGCACCGCCCAAGCCGTAGGGTGAGTCGGCGAAGAGAAACGCCGCCGTCAACACCGCTCGGCGTGTGAGCGGGCGCTTGGTGGCAGCGAGTGTTGCTGGCGCTGCCACGCGCAGAAAGCCCGAAGCCGTGGCCAGGAGCGCTTGCCCGGAAGGCAAGAGCGGCAGTGTGGCGTGCTTCGGCAGCGTCAGCGCCGCTGCCACGCGCGTCGAGACGGGGGTGTCCTGGCTCGCGTAGAGGCGCGGGCCGTGCACCAAGGCGTCGATAAGGTCTTCGGGCACCGCTGGCGAGAGCTTGGCGTCGGCAGCCAAGAAGCCAAGCGAGTAGCGCGAACGCGCCAGCTGCAAACCGCCCTGGTTCGCACCGAGAAGCTCCACCACCTCCTGCGCTTGCAGTGTCCCGCAGGCATTCTTGTCGTAGGCCGGTTCAATCGGGAGTTTGTAGAGCGATCCGTCGAAGGGTCCGCAGCGCATGGCGGCAGGCGCGAGCACGACCCGCAGGCTAGTGTGCAAGGGTGGCATCGGCTCTGCGAAGGCCGAGAGCTGCGGCTGCGAGAGCGGCTGACCGGTGGCGTCGACGAGCTCGTGCTTCGCGAGCAGCGGCTGCATCTGCGTGAGACGCTCGCGGACATCGCTTGCGAGCAGCAGGGGATCGACCGGCACCGAGAGATCCCGCTGGCTGTAGACTTCGTGACCTGGGCGGCGACCGATCGCTGCGTCGTAGCGCGCGACGTCCTCGGGCCCGAGGATGGTCTCGTCCAGCTCGCGCGGGCTGTAGCGACGCAGCCAATAGGCCAGCGTGTTCTGCGCCGCGCTCACCTGCGGCATCGGCGGCTTGCCCGCCAGCTTTGCGGGGCAAACGCGGGCACTCTTCGGCGCTGGCCTCGCCGTGGAATGCTGCTCGCTGCACGCGGCTGCTCCGGCAACGCAGCCCAGCAGCAGCATGCGCAACGCAGCCGCACGGAGGTGCCGCGCTCGGCGGTGCACGCGCGTCGGAGGTGGCTGATGGTCGTGCATGCTCAAGCGGAGCGAGCTCCCAGCCAAGCATAGACAAAAGTCCGCGTTGAGACCCGCGCCTAAACCGGCTACCACTCCCGCCCAGCGAGTCGCGGCTCATGCCACGTTGTTCAGGAGGTGCGCGAAGTGGGACGCGCCGCTGTCCATCACGATCTTGCCGGAGCGAATCAGCTCTTCGATGCCGTAGGGTCGCAACGCCGAGAGGCAGTCGTCGATCTCCTCGCTGGTGCCGGTCAGCCGCAACATGAGTGTGTCCTCGGCGTCGTCGATGGCGAGACATTCGAAGTTTTCGGTGATGCGCAGGATATCGGCGCGGCCCTCGCGCGCGGTGCGCAGCTTGACCAGCGCGATTTCGACTTCCACAGGCGTCTTGTCGCGGTGATCGGTCACGTAAACCACGTCGATCAGCTTGCCGAGTTGCTTCAGCATTTGGTCGACGTTCTTGGCGTCGCCACGGCTGGTGATCGTCATCCGCGCGAAACCCTCTTTTGCGCCAGGGCTGACGGCGAGGCTCTCGATGTTGTAGCCGCGTCGCGCGAACACTAAAGCGATGCGCACCAGCACGCCAGGGTGGTCGTTGGTGATAATCGAAACGGTATGCAACGCCTTCTTGTGCTCTGCGCCGGTCATCACGTGCTGCCTCTGGGCTTTGCGAGCTTCTGCTTGGGCCGCTCAATGAGCATGTCGCCGTAAGGGGCGCCAGCGGGGATCATCGGGAAGACGTTGTCTTCCTTCACGACCACGGCTTCGATCACGCAAGGACCATCGTTGTATTTCATGGCCTGCTTGAGCACGCGGTCCACGTCGGTGGGCTTGCGGATGTAAAAGCCCTTCACCCCGTAGGCGCGCGCCAGCTTCACGAAGTCAGGGTTGCCTTCCAGATCGACACCGCTCAGGCGGTTGTCGAAGAAGAGCTCTTGCCACTGCCGGACCATGCCGAGGTAGTTGTTGTTGATGATCAACACTTTGACCGGCAGCTTGTGGATGGCTGCGGTGGCGAGCTCGCACATCGTCATCTGGAAGCCGCCATCGCCGACCACTGCCCAGACCGGCGTCTTCGGTCGCGCGAACTGCGCGCCGATGGCAGCCGGGAAACCGAAGCCCATCGTGCCCGCGCCGCCCGAGGACAGCCACATGCGGTTCGCGCGCGTGCGCAGGAACTGTGCGGCCCACATCTGATGTTGGCCGACGTCGGTCGTGATCAGCGCCTCGCCTTGGGTCAGCTCGTTGAGGCGATCGAGCACGTGCTGAGCGCGCAGGGATTTGCCTCGGCTCGGATACTTGAGCGGAAACTCCTTGCGCCAGCCCTGACACCGTTCGAGCCATTCCTCGGTGTCCAAACGGCCCACCAGCGGGAGCAGATCTTCGATGACCAAGCGAGCGTCACCCAGCACCTGCACGTGGCTGGTCACCGTCTTGTCGAACTCGGCCGGATCCACGTCGACGTGGATGCGTGTCGCGTCCTTGCAGAACTCGGAGATGCGGCCCGCGATGCGGTCGTCCCAGCGCGCACCGATCGCCATGATGAGGTCGCAGCCGATGATGGCCTTGTTGGCGTACGCGGTGCCGTGCATGCCCAGCATGCCCAGGTGCAGCGCCTTGTCCTCGGCGACCGCGCCCTTGCCGAGCAGCGTGTTCACGACGGGGGCGTGCAGCTTCTCGGCAAGTTGTGTGATGGCCGCCCCGGCGCCCGCGATGACCGAGCCGTGGCCCACGTAGAGCAGCGGGCGCTTGGAGCGGGCAATCGCAGCGGCGGCCGCTTCCAGCGCTTCGGCGCTGGCGCGCCCGGGCACGGAGTAACCAGGGATCTTCACGCGCTCCTGATCCGGAGCGGTGCAGATCGCCGAAGTCACGTCCTTCGGCAGATCGATCAGGATGGGCCCAGGCCGGCCGCTCGTCGCCAAGTAGAAAGCCTCGTGCATGATGCGCGGGATGTCTGCGACGTCGGTGACGAGGTAGCTGTGCTTCACGACGGGATAGGTGATGCCCGTCACGTCGGCTTCCTGGAATGCGTCTTTGCCGAGGTTGAACGTGGGCGTCTGGCCGGTGAGCACGATCATCGGGACCGAGTCCATCAGCGCCGTCAGAAGGCCGGTCACGGTGTTGGTCGCACCTGGCCCTGAGGTTACCAGTACGATGCCAGGCTTGCCTGTGGCACGCGCGTAGCCGTCGGCCATGTGGGTTGCACCCTGCTCATGGCGCGTGAGGATGAGCTTG
>JADGRG010000488.1 GCA_017881145.1 Sandaracinaceae bacterium
CACCGACGCTCCCCGGTAACCACCGCGGGAGCGTCCGCATTTGTGGTGCAAGGAGCCGAGCCTCATGGCGCCGCGTTGGGCGCATGGTCGATGATCAGCTCGAAGCCGTGCGGCAAGAGCGGTGGCACGTCGGCGTCGGGCACCTTCTCTGGAAGATACGTGACGACTACGATCACCTGCGCCGTGTCTTCGGTAAGCATCACGGGCAGGTAGCTCTGGGGCAGGCGCCTGCCCGGGACCTTGACGCGCCCCAGCTCGTGGCCGTCTTCAGCGAGCCGCATCGCAATCAGCGACCAGCGTGGGCCGATCTCCCCGCGCAACCAGACCTGCAAGGTATCTCCAGCCTGCGCGCCGGGCGTGCGCACACTGAGATACGCGCTGCCGAGGCATTCAACTTCATCACGCACGTGACGCGGCAAGTCGCGCAAGCTGAGCTCAGCGAGAAGCGGAACAGCAGCGTCGGAGGGCAGCGCATGCAGCACGTGGTAAGGCGCAGCCGCACGCCGAACCGCGGGCCCCGCGAAGAAGCGGGCCGCCGCGAAGTCTTCGAGCGCATCGCTCCAGTCTTGTCGCGCCGAGACCTTCAACGTCTGAGCCAGCACCTCCCACAAGTCGGGCGAAGCGCGCAGCACCCCGGGATCGACCAGCTCTCGGCTGCGCTGCCGCGTCAGCTCCCACAGAGCTTGCACGAATGAGCCAGCCGAACCGTCGTGCTGCTCGGAGAGCACCGCAAGCAAGAGCCCGCCAGCCGCACCCGAGGCCGTACGAGCATCGAGCATCCCGCCCTTCGCTTCGCGCTCCGCACGCACCAAGCTCTCGTCGCAACCAAGCTCGCCGTCCAGAAGCCAAGCCGCCAGATCACCGCTCGCACCGAGCCAGCTCTGCGCCTCGGATGGATCCTGACCACGCAGCGCGGCTTGGGCGAACGCGCTCTGCACGCAAGCGGGCAGCGCGTTGGTGGCGACGGCAGCATCGACCACGGCATACGTCTGCGCGGCATCGAAGTCCGACACGACCTGCGCCACGTCCACCTCGGCCGATGCCGCCGCGCGTGCATTCGCCTCCAAGTAGAGGTCGAAGCCAGCGGTTCCGCCGTAGCCACCGTCCGCAAAGGGCAAAGGAAACCCCGTCGCGGTCCAGGCGTCACTGGCTTGCTCGAGAGCCGCGAGCGCGAGCTGCAAACGTCGATACGAAGTGCCAAGCGGCGCGTGCACGTGCAGCGGCAAGCGCCATGAATCCAGGCGCAGCGCAGGGCCGGTCGGGCGCGGAGTTGGATCCGGCATGGACACGGTCTGTCCCTTCCAGACTTTGGGGGCGAGCACCCAGTTTGCCCATGCCTCCATGGGACCCTGCTCGGCCCGCGCACTAGCGCCGAGGCAGCTCGCGCAGAAGCCCAGCGCGAGCAAGACCGAGGTCGACATGTGTGCGTGAGGTAGGCGAGGCATCGGGACGCTCGGCCGGGGTAGGCCGCAACCTTTCGAAGAATCTGGAGGATTTGACACGAAGAGAGCTATCCTCGTAAACGTCGACTGGAGCGCACATGACCGATTACCACTTCGATCCAGGTGGATTCTTTCAATTTGATCTCGCTCACGGGCGGGTCCGCACCCGCGGCGGCGCGCGAGTCATCGTTCTAGCCGAGAACGTGCTCGCACCGCTGATCATGACGGCGGTTCAGAACGGGGACCTCACGGCGATCCGCACGCTGGGCAGCCAGCTGGGCGCGATCGTCGGGCAGTCGCTCCCCGGCGCGGCCAACACGTTGAGCCCGCAGCTGGTGCTCTCGCACGCCGGTGCTGTGATGTCGCTCTATGGCTGGGGACGCCTCAAGCTCGAGCAGTGGGGCGGAGCCCTGGTGCTGGTGGTGGAAGGCCTACCCCCGCTCGACGAGGACAATCTCGCCGTGGCAGCGCTGCTCGGTGGCTTGTTCTCGACGCTCTGCAGCGCCGAAGTCGCGTGCGTGCCGATCGCGCGCACCACCAAGTACATCATGGTCGACCCGCGCATCGCCGAGCAGGTCTGGGCATGGTCGAAGAGCGGCGACAACCTCGCCACCATCGCTTCCAAGCTCAGCTCGCCGGAGGCAGCATGAGCACGGCACAGATCGACCGCCTGGAGAGCCTGCTCTCACGCATCCAGGAGAACCGCGAGAAGCCTCGGCCCGCACGCCAGACGCAGATCGAGGCGCAGATCGAGGCTCACATCGAAGCGAGCCGACCAGCCATGGTTGCGCCTGCGGTGCTTGCACCAGCAACGCCCGCCAACCCAGCGCGCGAGCCTCTCATGCCGACGCCGGCAGACGTCACCGGACGCGACGCCATGCGACCGGTCGCAGGCTCGATTGACCGCATTGACCGCATAGAACGCGAGGCCCCCCGACCGGTGGCAGTCCCGATCGAGCGCGAGCGCGCCACCATCACCGAAGAACGCGTGCACCTACCGGATCGAGTCAGCGTGCCGCAGCGACCAGCCGCCAACCGTTCGATGCCGGAGCCTCGCAGCTCACGCGAGCCGGCGTTTTCGGACGCGAGCACTGCCGGTGCGCGCAAGGGATTGCGCGATCGCACGGCGACGCCGCTCGAGATGGCGGTCGAAGGCGAGCTCAACCGACCGGCACAACCCGAGCCGATCATGGCGCCGAAGCCTGCACGTGCACCGACCGGCCAAACCGAAGAGCAGATGCCCGCTGCGCACGTCGCCATGCAAGCATCGACCGAACCCATCGCGCCGCTCAGCATCGAAGCGGAACCGGTGGCCGAGATGGGGCGCCCGATCGCTCAGGTGATGAGCAAGCACACCATGGAGCTCGACACGACCTTCGGAGCTATGCTCAAGCGCTCGCTCTCGTTGCGGCCCCACTGACGAGCTGTCGAAAAATGGCGCATAGCGGCTTACGTCCTCGAAGAAAGCCTCGAAATACGAGTGTATTCCTGCGGCTTTCTTCTGCGGGCGCGCTCGCTCTGCGCCGGTTTTTCGGCAGCTCTTGAATTACGGAGCTTCAAGATGCTGCTTGTCGTCGACGTCGGAAACACCCACACCGTCCTCGGAATCTACGAGGGCAAGAAGCTCATCCATCATTTCCGCATCCAGTCGGAGCGCGGACGCACCGAGGACGAGTATCACGTCATCTTCGCCACGCTCGTGCAGCTGGCGGGTGTGCAGACCGGCGAGATCACCGCGAGCATCCTCGCGTCGGTCGTGCCACCGCTGACCGAGTCCATCGTTCGCGCAGTGCGTCGAGCCTTCAACCACGACATCATCGTGGTTGGACCCGGCATCAAGACCGGCATGCCCATCCTCTACGAGAACCCGCGCGAAGTCGGCGCTGACCGGATCGTAAACGCCATCGCTGCCTACGAGCGCGTGCACGGCGGCGTGATCGTGGTCGACTTCGGCACGGCCACCACCTTCGACTGCGTCTCCAACCGCGGCGAGTATCTGGGCGGTGCGATAGCTCCGGGCATCTCGCTCAGTGCCGACGCGCTCTTCACGCGCGCCGCACGGCTGCCCAAGATCGAGATCACGCGCCCACCCCATGCACTGGGGCGGAACACCGTGCACTCGATGCAGTCGGGCCTGGTCTTCGGCTACGCGGGCTTGGTCGATGGCATGGTCGAGCGTCTGCGCGCCGAGATGGGCTATCCGTGCACGGTGCTAGCCACCGGCGGTGAAGCCGCGCTGATCCGCTCCGAATCCAAGACCATCGACGACATCGATCCGCACCTCACGCTCGAAGGCATGCGCATCCTCTTCGAACGCCAGAAGTAGGCAGAGCAACACGCCGACGCCGTCAGCTGCAGCGAGCTTACGCTCTCCAGAGCCGTCCAGAAATCGGCGCAGAGCGAGCGCGCCCGCAGGCCGGGAGGGAGCGCTACTCACGTAGCGTGACCGACCGGCCCATGTTCGGGGTTCGGGGCCCGAACCCCAGCGCGACGTAAGCCGCTATGAGCCATTTCTGGGCGGCTCTGTCTAGAAGCGGCCGAGCACCTTGCTCAGCTGACGGTGCACCGAGTGGTAGGAGAGGCCGTGGCTCACGTATTCCATCGCGCAAGCGCCGGTGCGCACGTTGAGGCCGCGGTCTCTGCCGATGGCCAGCGCCTCGGGCGTTTCGCGCAACATGTGGATCCAGACGTGCTGGATTCCAGCCTCGGCCGCCCGCTGCACCCATTCCGTGGTCTCTTCGCGCGGAACCTCGATCACCACCGCCGACACCTTCTCTGGCAGCGAAGCCAGGTCGGGATAGGCCTTGTCGCCCAGGATGGTGTTGGTGCTGGGATCGACGGCGAACACCTTCTTCCCCTGCTTCTTCAGCTCACCGTAAGAGAGCTTCGGAAACGGTTTCTCGGAAGAATGTCCGACGAACGCAAAGCTATCGTTTTCCCAAAAGGTCTCGCGGTTGCTCGGCATGGTCAGCTCTCCGTTTGCGCCATCGAGTGTCGGCGTGGTCAGTGCGCGGCGAGCATAGCCGCGCTGGGTCAAGGACGGTAGCCACCACGGTCACGAGCCACAATTCGGGTTGCGCGGGGTCACCTCGCACGCAGCCGTCCACGCTGCAGCTCAATGGGCACGCAGCAGCAAGACCAGCCCCAGCACGCTCATCACCAGCACAGCGGCCGCCAGCGCATAGATCATCATGTCGGCGTCGACCCCACCTGGCTTGGCTCGCGAAACCGGGGCCAACGTGGGTGCGTGCAGCTCGGGCGGTGCCAAGACTTCAGTCGCTTCGACGCTCGACGGCTGATCGACCACCGGCAGATCGGGCTCGCCGCGCAGCGCGTCGAGTGAGGCTTGCGCCGGATCTTCGAAGAGCAGGCGTGTCGACCCGATCAAGACCTCGTCACCGTCGCGCAAGCGTCGCGATTGCACCACGTGTTCGCCGACCACCATGCCCGGCTGGTGGCCCAGGTTCCTGATCAGGATGCCGTCGAGATCGTGGATGACTTCGGCGTGCTCGGCTGCAAGCCCAGGATCTGGCAATGAGAGCTGCGCGCTCTCGGCATGACCCAGCAGCAGCCGGCAAGGAGCGGCCGGGATCTCCAAGGTCGTGCCAGTTGCGGGGCCGGTCAGCACACACAAGCGCGGAGCTGCCAGGCGCTCCGCAGGTGCGAAGTGCGTCTCGCGCAAGAGGCGGCGCGCCAGCTCGGCCGTGCGCTCGGCGCTCATCGGCTCGATCACCAGCGGCACCACGTGAAAGGAAAGCAGGTAAGCGCCGAGCTCGACCAGGTCGGCGTCGCGCAGCTTGCGCGCCCGATCGCCGATCAAGCGTTGTCCGTTCAGCTTTGTGCCATTGGTCGAGCCGGTGTCGGCGAGCCACCAGTCGTCGCCGCGCAGCTGCACCGTGGCATGCGCCTCGGACACCGTGCGGTGCGGCAGGCAAATGTCGGCCGCACCACCGCGTCCGATGACGATGCGGCTCTGGTCGAAAGCAAACTCGAGCTCGCCCGGAACCTTTTGTCCCGCGCGCGAGCGCACTGCCAAACGCACTCCCATGGCTGGGCCCAACGTTGCGCCGTCGAGGCGCGCGGTCAAGGAATCGGGACGCCGAGCCCGCTTGCCGAAAACTGGACGTTTGCCTCCGCATTTGACACCTGTCGAAGCAGTAGTGTCAGCCACGAGGTCATGCTCATGATCACCACAGTCGAACGACGTAGCGTAGAGCGCGGCAGAATCCCCTTCGAAATCCCCGTCGAGCTGCTTCACGAAGACTTCGACGACGCCTTCGAAGCCGATGCCGTGGACGTGAGCCCAGGCGGGCTCTCCCTGCGTTCGAGTTGCTTGCCGGAGATCGGCGAACAGCTCTTGTGTAGCTTCGAGACCGTCCCCGGTGGCACGCGTGTGTCGAGCCGCGGCGAGGTGGTGTGGACGCACCTCGCAGGCGTGCGGGGCGGTGAGTTCGGCGTGCGCTTCGTGGACCAGGAGCCGCAGACGCGCGCGCTGATCGCCGAGATGGTGGCGGAGCGCGCTGTGCAAACCGAACGCGCCGCCGATGCCGTGCCGAGCGAACGCGCCGCCGACAGCTGCCAACCGCCCATGGCACAGCTCGATCTCGAGGGTGTGGATGCGCCGCTCCACGCACGACTCATGCACGCCGGCGGCGGAGCTGCGGTCTTCGAGCAGCGCCTCGATCTCCTGGAGCTCGGACGCGCGGTGGTAGCTCATGCGGGCTCTGCGCTCGGACGCGGCAACATCGCCGAGGTCGGCCTGCGGATGGACGGCGACACTCCGCTCTTGACCGTGACCGTGCGCTTCGACGGCGGGAAGTCTCTCTTCGGCGAGTTCGATTGGGAGACCAAGGCAAGCCCTGCCACGGATACCGACACCGTGCCGGACCTGGATGCGCCGAGTCTTCCACAGCAGCTAGCGCAAGGTGCGGAGGAGCCAAGAGTCGCTTCCGTGACAATGACGGAATTCTGCGCCCAGCCGGAAGCCAGCCAGAGCACCGTGGCGCGACAGACTGTATCGGAGACCAACGCCTCCGCTGGCGCCGAAACCGAGACACTTCCCGCAGCACTTGGCGACGGGCTCACCCAAGACGAAGTGGCGCAGCTCGCAAGCGACGCTGCTGCCGCACAGAGCGATGAGCAGGAGCGGGCAGCACGACAAGAGGTGCGGAGGAGCCAAGCTGCAGAGGCCCGAGCCCACGACGAGGAGATGGTTCGCGGTCCACAGATCGTCCGTACTGCCAAACCAGCGCCAAAGCAGTCGGAGCAGGACTCTCGGAACCACGATGCCTGGGCACATCCTCTGCCGGAGGGTGCGCGCTCATCCGTGCTGGTCCGCTTTCTGCGAATCTTCGCTGCCGTGGTGGTCGTAACCCAGCGTGCTGGCACTTGGCTCAAGAGCGCGTTGTGGCCGAGCACTCGCAAGCTCCTCGCAGAGCTTCACATCGAACGCGCCGCCAACCTGCCGCAACGGCTTTGGACGTCGTCGCAGCACCTCACGCGCAACCTGCTGGCGCGTGCCAGCGCTCGACCGCGCCGCACCACCACCGCTCCGGCGGCTCTGCGCAAGGCCGAGCAGGCAACCATGAGCAGCATGCGCCTGGCAGTGCTGGCCGGACTTGCGATTTCCGCCATCGCACTGGGCGTGTATGCGCTGCTGCCCTCGCCGGAAGAAGAACAGATTCCACTGCACCGCAGCGTGCAAGTTGCACTCCGCCGAAGCGCGCCCAGTGGCGAAAATGCGGCAACCACGCCGCGTGAAGTGCAGCCGTCAGCGGCATCGCCAAGTACTGCCTCATCCGCGGCAGTCGCGACATCCGCGCCGGCTAACGCAGGAAATCCTGCTGGCACGGCCTCGCTGGTCGCCCCGACTGCACCGACCGTGGCCGGAAGTCTCGCCGCGACCGCGGCACCAGCGCAGGGATCGGCAGCGCTCAATCCCGCCTATGCCCGCAGCATGGCCGGACAGCCACCACTGCCCTCCCCGGCTACGGCAGCCCCGAGCCCGCAGCCTGCGCCGCCATCAGCGGCAGTCCCCCGCGGCCCGGCGAGTGCGACACTGGTTGCGGCCTCACCCTACGCGGTCGATGTGCGCGAGCCGGCCCACGTAGTCGAGGTAACTCGCAAGCCGGCAACGCCTGCGAACGCACCCGGCCCGAGCTTTGGCGCCAAGGCCGTGCCGAACGCCCAGCGCTTCGTCCTGCACATGACGGGCACTATCAAGACGTTGCAGGGCAGTGGCGATCGCTCTGGCTTCACGGTGGTCGTGCCGGGCAGCCGCGCGCTCGACCGCGCAGGGCCGATCCGCGCCAGCCACAAGGCCGTGGCCCAAGCCATGGTGCTCAACAAGGGCGACCACGCCGAGCTGACGATTCGCTTCGTCGAGCACAAACACCCCGCTTACCGAGTTAGCGGACACGGCAGCGAGCTCGAAGTGCTGATCGCGCCCTGAAGGCTCGATGCCCTAACCGGCACGGTTGGAGCGTGCGGGCACCACCGGTGCGCGGCCCAGTGCGCGGCCCAGTGCGCGGCCCGGTGCGCGATACGCGCGTTGCTCTTCAGTGCGCGTTCGGCAGCCAGCTCACGGCCAAGGTGTGCCGCCCGTCACAGAATGAGATGATCCGCCAGGCGCTGACATCCACGCAGAGACGGTGCACGGCGTGTGGTGACAGGGGATCACCAATCAGGCAGGGCTGTCCTGGACGGGCAGTTTCAGGCTGGGTCCGGAGGGACTTTTGAAGCG
>JADGRG010000489.1 GCA_017881145.1 Sandaracinaceae bacterium
CGCGCGCGCACAGCTGCGCCAAGCGCCACAACTCGCTTGCGCTGAGACCCTTCCATTCGGCCACCTCCGCGCGCACCGACGCGTCGTCGTCGATCACCCAGCCGGGAAGCTTGGACAACATGTCCGCAGCTTAGCACCGAGCGCGGTTCGGCACGAGCAGCGCACAGGTTCATCGCCATTCCCCACCGCCCTCCCCGGATCTCGAAACCGGTTCAAGCAGGGCCGCGTCGGTACACACGCAGGACGCAGCACGAGCGCTCGCATGGCCGAGTCGGGGGACAACGCTGCCGCGCGCGCACGGGGACATGCGTTCGGCTTGTTCGCTGTCGGCATCGCGCTGCGCGCACCTCGCTGGCGGTGACCGCGGCTGGGCGCGAGCGCCTCACCCGCCGTTGCTCGCCGGCGCGTACCTTCCGCACGGCTGCCCGCGATTCGCCGGGCACGCAGGCAACGCAGTCGGCACAGCGACGTCTGTGATGATCGGCAGCACGAGCTTGGAGGTTCCGAGCTGAACCGTGTTCGTGATGGTGCCGTCTTCGAGAGTGTCAACGTCCAGCCTGGACGCTCGCCACCGGGGGCTTGAATCGTCACGCGGATCCACCCAGCTACGCCGAGCTGGCCGGCGCGCTCGCCAAGGCGATCGCAGATCATGCCGTACCCGTGGGCAGTGGCACGGTCGCGCGCACCAAGCGCATTCCCATCGAACGACGTGCCGAAGCGGCCACCATCGCCTGGCTGCGGCACGCCACCACCGGCTACGACAACATGCAGATCCCGCGCGTGAAAGGCATGCGACGCGAAGTGCGGCGGCTCCTGGCGGAGCGTTCACGCGAGCTCTTGCGACGCTATCGCAGAGGTGAGCAAATCACGGCCGCGCTCTGCCTCTTGCGATGTGCACTGACGCGCCAAGTCTCGCAACGCACGCCCTAGCCACGCTCGCACAACGAACCCATGCGCATCGGCCTTTGCACGACCAGCTTTCCGCGTAGCGAGGCCGACATCGCTGGGAACTTCGTGCTCGGGTTTGCGCAAGCGCTCGCCGCGCGCGGGCACAGCCTCGAGGTGTTGGCGCCCGAGCCCGCAAAAGCTCTCGTGCCGCCGCGCTGGCCTTCCATCGACGTGCGCTTCGTGCCTTATCTGCGGCCCCGCTCGCTGCAGCAGACCTTCTACGGCGCAGGCGTGCCCGACAACCTGCGGCGCGATCCGCGCGCTTGGCTTGGGCTTGTTCCCTTCTCGCTCGCGCTCACCCAAGCTTGCCGGCAGCAAGCACGTCACTGGGATGCGCTCGTCAGTCACTGGGCATTGCCCTGCGCGCTGGCTGCAGGCAGCGCGCGCGGACAGCGCCCGCACCTTTCAGTCTTACACTCGGCCGACGTGCATCTGCTGACGCGGTTACCGCTGCGCAGGGCGCTCGCGTCGAGCATCGCGCAACGCTCGACTGCGCTCTGGTTCGTCGCGCCGCAGCACCAGCAGATGTTCCTGTCGCTTCTGCCAGCAGCGCTCCGCAGCAGCGCTGAAGAAAAGAGCCTGGTGTGTCCGATGGGCATCGATCCGCCGAGCGCGGACAGGTTGGAGCGCACCAACGCACGTGCTGGCTTCCAGCTGGATCGCTTCACAGTGCTCGGCCTCGGGCGACTGGTTCCCATCAAAGGCTTCGATTGTGCGCTGCGTGCGGTGGCTGGTCGGGACATCAGGTTGCTGCTCGCCGGTGAAGGGCCGCAGCGTGAGCAGCTGCAGCGGCTCGCAGCCCAGACCGGTGCGCAGGCACGCTTGCTCGGGCAGGTGACCGGGCACGACAAGGCGCTGCTTTGGGCTGCGGCGGATGCCTTCGTGATGCCCTCTCGGACGCTGCCTGGTGGCCGCAGCGAGGGTCTGCCGACCGCCCTGCTGGAAGCCTTGGCCCACGGAGTGCCGGTCGTGGCCACCCGCAGCGGCGGCATGGGCTCCTTGCTCTGCCACCAGGAAAGCGCCCTGCTCGTGCCCGAAGACGACCCTTTTGCCCTCGGAAACGCCCTGGAGCGCCTGCGCGACGAGCCCCAGCTGCGCAAGCACCTGCAAATTCAAGGTCGCGCGCTCGCTCAGCATTACTACTGGCCAGCCCTCGCTCCACGCATCGAGTCCCTGCTCCGGGCTTGACCCGGCGCCGGTTTTGAGCGATGTAGGCGCGCGTCTTTCCTGCCTTTTTCCAGTTAGGAGTCTCGCGTGGACCGGCTTCCCCTCTACGCCATCGCCATGGGCCTGGTGGCTCTGGCAATCGCAACTGTCCTCTACTTCCGCGTCAAGGGAGCCCCTGAAGGCAACCCTGTGATGGCGCGCATTGCGCGTTACATCCGCGAAGGCGCGATGGCCTTCCTCGGCCGCGAATACAAAGTCCTCGCCATGTATGCCGTGGTCGTGTCGAGCGCGCTCTTCCTCGGCTTCAACGGCAAGGGCATGGGCGTGCAGGCTGCTGGAGCGTTCCTCGCAGGCGCCTTCCTCTCGCTACTGGCCGGCTTCTTCGGCATGAAGGCCGCCACCTTCGCCAACGTGCGCACGACTGAAGCCGCGCGCGCTCATGGCATGTCGGCCGCGCTGGTCATGGCGCTCGATGGCGGCGCCGTGATGGGCCTGTGTGTCGCGGGCCTCGGTCTGGTCGGTCTCGGCGGGCTCTACCAGGTGTTCCGCAGCGTCGAGGGCGACTCGCTCAAGACCGTGCTGCACGCGTTCGCAGTAGGCGCATCCTCGATCGCGCTCTTCGCCCGCATCGGCGGTGGCATCTACACCAAGGCCGCCGACGTCGGCGCCGACATCGTCGGCAAGGTGGAAGCCAACATCCCCGAGGATGATCCGCGCAACCCGGGCGTGATCGCGGACAACGTCGGCGACAATGTCGGCGACATCGCGGGCATGGGCGCTGACATCTACGAGAGCTACATCGCGGCCATGGTTGCTGCCATGGCACTGGGTCTCACGCTGCCAGTCGTGCAGTTGCAGCCGCTCGCGCCGAGCCTCACCGATGAGAGCGCGCTGCGCGCCGTCGCCGTCGGCCTGCCGATCTTGCTCTCCACGCTGGGCCTCGGCGTGTCGATCCTCGGCATCTTCATCACGCGCACGCTCAAGAACCTGCCGCCCGCGCGTGTGCTGCGTCTGGCTCTGATCTTGCCGCCCTTCCTCGCGATCGGCGGCGGCTTCTTCATCCTGCCGCAATTCGGCATCGCGAACACCGCACTGGTCGCGCTGGCTGCGGGCGCCGTCGGCGGCGCCATCGTCGGTCTCGTCACGGACTACTACACGTCGATGGCCCCGATCCGCGCCATCATGCAGGCCTCGCTCACGGGCCCGGGCACCAATGTCATCCGCGGCCTCGCAGTGGGTCTCGAGAGCTGCGCCATCCCGCTGCTCACGCTCTGCATCGTGGGCTGGACCAGCAACCACGTGCTCGGTCTCTACGGCATCGCGCTCGCCGCCGTCGGCATGCTCGCCGCCACGGCCATCGTGATGACGGTCGACGCCTACGGCCCGATCGCCGACAACGCCGGCGGTATCTCGGAGATGAGCGGACTCGGCCCCGACGTGCGCAAGATCACCGACGAGCTCGACTCGGTCGGCAACACCACCGCAGCCGTTGGCAAGGGCTTCGCCATCGGCTCGGCCGTGCTCACCGTCGTCGCGCTCTTCGCCGCGTTCAACATGGAAGTGAATGCCAGTCGCGCTGGCCACGGCCTGGCCGCACTCGAGCTGAACCTGATCGACGCGGACGTGCTGATGGGCATCCTCTTCGGCGCCATCCTGCCCTGCCTGGTCGGCTCCACGACCATGACCGCCGTCGGCCGCGCGGCCGGTGCCATCGTCGAAGAGATCCGGCGTCAGTTCCGCGAGATCCCCGGCCTGCTCGAGGGCAAGGAGGGCGTCGAGCCCCAACCGGCGCGCATCGTCGATATCGCCACCGCAGCGGCCATCCGCGAGATGATGCTGCCGGGTGCCATCGCGATCATCGCGCCTGTGGCGATCGGCTTCTTGCTCGGGGCGAAGGTGCTGGCAGGCGCGCTCGCCGGTGCGCTGGCTGTCGGCGCCACGCTCTCGCTGCTCATGGCCAACGCTGGCGGCGCCTGGGACAACGCCAAGAAGTACATCGAGAAGGGTCTGCTCGAGGGTCACAAGAAGGGCTCCGATGCGCACAAAGCCGCCGTCGTCGGCGACACCGTCGGCGACCCCTTCAAGGACACATCAGGCCCCGGCGTAGCGATCCTGATCAAGGTCATGGCGGTCGTCTCGCTCTTGATCGCGCCGCTCATCACCTGAGCTGGACGCGCCACGCAGCGCGCGATTACTCCAGCAGCTTCTCGCAGAGCTTGGGCATCGTGGGCGCGCGTGCGACTTTGGCCTGATAGTCCTGCTGGCCTTTCTCACGCTCGGCGCGCGCCGCGTCGCTGAACCAGTAGCCGAGCTCGGCGCAGCCGTCGCCAGCAGGCGGTGCAGCTTGCGGCGTGCAGTTGGGGCTATCGCTCGGGCACGCCAGGCGCACGTGGAAATGATCGTCGTGGCCCCACCAAGGGCGCACCTTGGCGAGCCAAGCGCGATCGGTGTCAGGCACGGCGCAGAGCGCGCGCTTGATCACCGGATGCACGAACACGCGTGCCACGCGCGCATCGCTTGCGGTCCAGCGCAGGAGCTCGGTCACGCGCTCGGCCCAGCGCGGCTGCAACGCCTGCGTCTTGCCATCCAGAACGGTGAGCGCTTTCAGGCTTTCGCGCTCGGCCGGAGTCGGTGGATGGCGCAGCGCGTTGGGCGGGGTCCAGTACCAGAGGTCTACGTCGAGGCCGGTCTGATGACTGGCATGTCCGCCCGGCGCACGGCCACCGCGCGGCTGGCTCATGTCGCCGATCAGCAGCGGAGCCAGGCCGTGCGCGCGCACCGTCCGTCCCAGGTTCTGCAGGAAGGCGAGCAGCGTCGGATGACCGTAGAAGCGCACGCGGCTCGGGTGCATCACCAGGTAGCCCTTACCCTCGAGCGGCAGCGCGCGCGCGCCCTGCACGCAACCAGCCGAGTACTCGCCGATGGAGCGCGGCGCACCAGGCGCCGGCGTGGTCTGGGCGGCCCAACGATCGCTCGGTGACTCGGCCGCTGCGGGCCCGGTCAGGCCAGCCAGCATCACGAGACTGAGCAG
>JADGRG010000490.1 GCA_017881145.1 Sandaracinaceae bacterium
CGTGGCTCTGGCCAAGGGCGAAGCTCACAGGTCCGCGCACGGCGTACCCGCCCTCGATCAGAATGCCGAACGAGAGCCATGCGAACTCACCGCGATCGTTCTCGAACAAGCGTGTCGGTGTTCGCAGTAAGACGCCTGCTCCGAGGCTTCCGAAGGGTGAGGCAGCGTGGTCGGAATCCTTGTTTTGCCCCAGACCGACGCTCTCCGTGACCTCCATGCTCAGCAGCGACGCACCGGCTGCGATCCTCGCATGGGGTTGGAGCCAAGGCACGAGCGCCCAGCGCAACGTGGCTGCACCGAAGAAAGTGTGAGTGACCAGCTTCGAGCGAAGTGTCAGCCCGTATGCGTCGCTCGGACCAAGATTCTCCATGCCCCACCCCAGCTCAGCCGCGACAAAGAGCTTGCGGTGCAACGACAGAAGGTCGTGCCCCAGCCACAGGCCAAGGCGCGGTGTTGCGTCGTGTCGTGAGAAGAAGCTGTAGCCTTGGTTCGTGTTCCACACTGCATCGACACTGAAGCCGAGTGCGAAGGCCGCTCCTGCGTTGCCGTGAACCGGGGGCTCGGGTTGGGTCGGGCTCGGCTCCTCGTGCTTGATCGCCACGGCGACGGGTTGGCCACGTTCGCGTGCGCCGCGCAGCATCGCACGCACCCTCGCGATGTCGGCACCGGTCCAGGTCGGATGCGCGGGTGCTGGTGCGGTTGTGCTCGCCGCCGTCGGCGCGTTTGGCGCTGGTTGGTCTGCCTGCGCAGCCACGCCGGAAGTGTCTGCTCTTTCCGATGTGCCCGTCACCGCGGTCTGTGGAGCCTGCTGCGTCGTGGTCGGCGCAGCAGCGCTCTTCACGTCGGCAGCCGACGGCGGCGGCGCCGCACTTGCACTTTGCTGGGCGCTCACCTCGGCTAGGGGCAAGAGCAGCGACGCGCCAAGGGCAGCGAGCGTGATGCGAAGGCTGTGCGGGCTCATGGTGCACCTCGATCGAGAGCGTTGGCGATTAGGAAGCCCCGCACCGAGATCGCCGTGTTGTCTCGCGAAGGTTTAGCCGAGTCGATGAAGGTCACGTCGCCGATGCCGCTTGGGTGAATGACTGCGAAACGACCGGCTGCGAAGAGTGGCACGACGCTCTCGATCTCGCGGTCGAGGAGCACATCGTTGGTCGCGCCGTTGGTCGGTCCGTCCGCGAGATCGAGGGTGTCGACGCGGTTCTGGTTGGCAGGTGCCACCCACAAGCGCTTTGCGTCCACGTCGAAGCTGGCATCGACCAGCGTTGCATTCGAGGAGATGGGCTCGATGGTGCGCTTTTGCAGGTCGAGCAAGCTCACGCCGGTGTCCGGGCTCGGGTGCAGCAGGGCCAGCTTGTTCTCGTCTGTCAGCAAGATCACCTTGCCGATGGAGTGCACCAGCGTCAACGGCTCGAGATTGCGGTCTTTGCGGGCTTCGATGTCCGCAAGATCTAGGAAGAAGACCGTCGAGTTACTATCGCCGTATAGGAATGCGTGTGGCTGCTGGGTGTCGTCGGTGGGGGAGGTGTTCGTGGTGAAGAGCAGAATGTGGTCGGCAGCGCCGGGCAGCTGGATGGCTGTGGCCTTGCTCGAGCTCGGGTCCACCACCAGGGCCTGCGCGTTCCCGCGCGAGACGACGAGCAGTCGCGGGGATGGCGGGGATGGCGGGGATCCTGCGGCTTGCGGGACTGCGAAGAGCGCCATGTCGCGCGGGCCGCTGCCGCCACCGAGCTGATTGATGGATGGCTGGAAATCGTTGCCCAACGTGTCGTTGGTATGCGGCTCCAAGCGGAACATGAAGATGTCGTCCGATGCAGAGCCGCGAATGTAGAGCGTCGGCTCGTCCGTACCGAAGAGCACTTGCTCCGGATTGACGGTGCTGCTTTGCGCCGCACCGAGCTGCACCACGGTCTCGCGCCGGTCCAGATGATTGAGGTCGATGAGCGTCACCTCGGAAGCCGAGAGCACCACGAGCAGGCGGCGGTCTTCCCCGTTGATGTGCATCAGCTGTGTCGATGGCGAGAACACGGCGGAGGTGGGCGTGTGCCCGAAGCTCCGGGGAGTCTTGTGTGTGCGCGCGCCGTCCGTCCCGGGCTCGGCATCGAGGTTGACCACGACCAGCTCGTTCGCGTTGTTGAGCAGGCGTCCGGAGTCAGGCTTTGCACGAAAGACCACGGCATAGAGCCCATCGTCTGACTGCACCAGCGTGTCGAAGGGCGTGGTGCCGAGGTCGTAGGTGCGCAGCTTCGCGTCGTGCGTGACCACAGTGAGCGCTGCGGACTCGGCATGGGCGTCTGCGCTGCTGAGCCGTCCTGCGCAGAGCACCAGGGCTTCATCGCTATCACCGTTGCGCCGCTCGGCGCCGGTGGGCCCATAAGGAAGCTCCACGCGCTTGGCGTCTGCAGCCAGCGCCTGTTTCTTGCTCGCGCTCGCGTCGAGCAGAAAGCCGCGGTGTCCCGTGGTGTCGACGAAGAGCAGGCTGCTCTTGAGCCCGACCGGCTTCAGCGGGAAGGTCATGCCTTGGTTGAAGCTCGTCGACCCGTCGCCGCAAGCGGCAAGCAGGAGGCTTGTTACTAAGATAGTGCGTGTTAGGTGTTGCATGATCTAGTTCCTGATCCTGCTGTTAAGCGCAAAGCCAGTCACGGTCTTCACACCCCCTGGCCCGGTGGGGTCTTTCCAGTCGATGAAGGTCATGCGGCCGTCCGGATGATCTTGATTCACGAAGACTTTCCCCGACGAGACGTTGGTCGGGCCCAGCGATATGGGCGGGCTCTCGAGCCGGGTGATCGGGTTGGTGAGTAAGCTCGAAAGCGAAACCCGGTGCACTTCCTTGATGCCCATCGTGTCATCGCGGAAGAGAATGAAGAGGCAGCTGAAGTCCGGCACCATCGCCACCGGTCCGACTGCGGTCTGCGTGACCTGTAGCTTCACGAAGCCGTTCGACACGCGCAGCAGGCTGTAGCCGTAGGAGCGATCGATGACCTGGTCGGGCGTGAGGCCAACGTCGGTCGTTGCGCCAGGGACCTTGGTGTGTGTGATGAATGCGGTCTGACTGTCGGGCGTGAAGACCACCGCTTGCACTGCCTTGCGCAGTGCGACGGTCTGCGGCGGAGCTGGGCTCGGGCCCAGATCGACGATGGTCATGCGCAGAGCGCTGGTGGCGGTCGTGTAGAGCAGTGCGTGCTGGCTGTCCGGCGCGATGCTTGCCGAGCCGATGATCTCGCCCGGCACGGTGACGGTCGTGGCTTTGTGCGGATCGTCGAACGCGCCCGGCAACGGCAGAATGATCATCGCGCTCTGGTTGCGCAGAGCTGCGACGGCGGCCTTGCCGTCGGGCCTGAGCTCGAGGTCGGTGATGATGATGGGCACCTTTTCTGCTGCCACCGTGCCTGCGTCGTCGACGCCTGCGTCGTCGCCTGTGGCGCTGGGTGCAACGTAGGCCTTGGCGACGTCCAGCTCTCTCACCTTGCCGGTGCCGAGCTCGACCAGGCGCAAGACGCTGCTTGCGGCCGAGCGGGCCAGCGCGTAGCTGCCGTCGGGTGTAACGGAGACGTCGAGTGTTTTCTGGTCGATGCCACCGCCGAACAACACGAGCGGCGCGATGCCGGAGCCACCCTTCTTTACAGCCGCGAAGTCCAGGACCGAGACACCATCTTCCGTGATCACGAACGCGCGTGTGCTGTCGTTCGCGAAGAACACGTCGCGCGGCCGAAAGCCCACGGTCATGCTCACCGCTTCGTCGTCTGTACTATCCGCCGCGAGCGTGAGCACTGTCACGTCTTGAAACGAGCCCGACCCGGTGCCTGCGCTCGCATAGCTCGAGTTGTAATAGACGACTGCGTGGTGGCCATCCGGTGTGACGCCGATCGCATTGGCGCCAGTGACAACGGGCAAGTCCGAGCCGGTCGATGCCGTGGCGGTCGAGCGAATCACCGTCGCGGTGTCGGAGCCGATGTTCAGCACGACCGCGTTGTCGCTGCCTTTGAGCGTGCGCAGGTAGGTGGGCTTCGCGCCGGTCGGAAGCGTGCGAATCGAGAGCGTCTGCGCATCGATGACCGACACCGTGCCGGCGCTCGGGTTGGTGGCATAGACGTAGTTGTCGGAGGCTTGCGGCAACTGGAAGTCGACGCTCAGCTTCTTCTCCGGCGGCAGGGCGACGATAGCATCGGCGCCCAAAGCCCCCCCGCCTGTGCCACCCGCGCCAGGCGCCATTGTGCCGTTGCCCGACGCCGTTGGGTACGCTCCGGCGTCCGCAGCCGTGGGGAATCCGCTGCGGTCGTTTGCCCCGCTGGATTTCATTGAGCTACCGCAGCCGCTGAGCCAGACGGCCGCGATGCCTACCAAGACGTTGAAATTCTGTCTGCGCATGGTGGAACCCACTTTGCACGAAGTGTTCCACATGCCAAGAAACTCGAAACCACGCGGAAACTCCCGGCGCCTCGTGGTCGACGCGCCAGCGCTGGCACATCGTGACACACCTGTCAGATCGCTCCGCCAGGGCAGCTAGCGAGCACGCCGCCCTCGTCAGGCGGGTGGCTCGCGGTACAGGCGCCCTAGTGGAGCGGCTTTAGTCGAGGGTGTGAACCAAGAGGCCGGAGCGCAGCTTGGGCTCGAACCAGGTCGACTTGGGCGGCATGATCTCGCCGGCGTCGGCGACCTGCATGAGTTGCTCGATGGTTGTCGCGTGCATCGCAAACGCCACCGCACACTCACCGGAGCGCACTCGCTTCTCCAGCTCGGCCGGGCCGCGGATGCCGCCCACGAAGTCGATGCGCTTGTCGGTGCGGATATCGCCGATGCCCAGGATCGGTGTGAGCACACGCTCGGAGAGCAAGACGTAGTCGAGTGAGCCGACGGGATCGCGGCGGTCGATGCTGCTCTCTGGCAGCGTCACGCTGTACCACTTGCCGTCCAGGAACATGCCGAAGGAGCCAGGCGCGGCCGGCTCCGGCTTGGTGGTTTCGCTCACGCTGCCGACCTTCCGCACGGCGTCGAGGAAGGCCGCCGTCGAAAGCCCGTGAAGGTCCTTCACGACCCGGTGGTAAGGCAGGATGGTGAGCATGTCTGCGGGGAAGAGCACGCAGAGAAACCAGTTGTATTCTTCCTCGCCGCTATGATGCAGGTTCTTCGCGCGCAGCTCCGCACCGGCGCGCGCCGCCGAAGCGCTGCGGTGATGGCCGTCTGCAACATAGGCGCCCGGTACCTGCGCGAACGCGGCCACCACCTGCTCGGGGTTGGGCATGCGCCAGATGGTGTGGCGCACACCGTCGATTGAAGTGATGTCGTAGAGTGGCGCCGTGTCGGTCGCAGCCTGCACCAGCGCGGTCAGCCGCTCGGTGCGCGAATACATCAAGAATACGGGCCCAGGATTGGCGTTCAGAGCTTGGGTGTGGCGTGTGCGGTCGTCTTCCTTGTCCTTGCGGGTCTTCTCGTGCTTCTTGATGACCTCGCTCACGTAGTCATCAATGTGGCAGCAGCCGACGATCCCCACTTGTCGCACCGCACGGCCGCCAAGCGTGGCTTCTTGCGCGTACACATAGAGGCTGGGCGTCTGCTCACGCTGCAGCACACCGTCGCGCTGAAGGCCGAGAAACGATTCGCGCGCCTTCGCGTAGACGGCGGGACCGTAGGGATCGGTGCCGGCAGGCAGATCGATCTCGGCGCGGCTCACGTGCAGAAACGAAAGCGGGTTGCCCTTGGCCAGCTCGCGGGCTTCTTCCGTATTGACGACATCGTAGGGAACGGCGGCGACTTTGGCGGCGAGCTCGGGCTTTGGCCGCAGAGCGAGGAATGGATGAATGCGCAGCATGATAGCGACCTGACTCCTCAAAAAGGGGCCGGACTATACCAAAGCAGGTCGTGGCCCACCATCGTTGCCGCACCAAGGCTTGCTTCGCAGCGTGCGAGCTGACGATAATGAGGAAACCACCCAGCCTTGGGGAGCCCATGGACGAGACAGTTCAGCGCTATCCGCTGCGAGAAGCCAAGATTCGCGGCCAATCCATGGCCTACATCGACGTCGGAGCAGGCGATCCGATCGTCTTCCTGCATGGCAACCCCACCTCGTCGTATCTGTGGCGCGACGTGATCCCGCACCTGGCCGATCTGGGCCGCTGCATCGCGCCCGATCTGATCGGCATGGGACACTCGGACAAGCTCCCGGACAGCGGCCCGGACAGCTATCGCTTGGTGCAGCACCGGCGCTATCTCGATCTCCTGCTCGATGCGCTGGGCGTGGATCAGCGCGTCACGTTGGTTCTGCACGATTGGGGCTCCGCGC
>JADGRG010000491.1 GCA_017881145.1 Sandaracinaceae bacterium
ACCCGCAAGAGGCGCTGCCACCGATACGCCTTCACCAGCAGGTTGGCGCAGAACGCGGTGGAGGAAAGCATGACCGTCGCGACCGACACCTGAGAGAGCGCCTGACCCATGGCCGGCAAGTCCAGCCGCGAGAGCACCCAGCCCAGCACGACGAGCCCAAGCAGCGGCAAGGCCCTCCGCCACAGCGGCGGCCGGCGGCGGACGACTTGGTCGGGCGCTTCCATCCCCAGACTCCATAGTGGCAAGCGGGCGACAACTTGACCAGAGCTGCCCTTTGACCCAGCGCATAAACTCCGCTAACCACCGCAGGAGGCGTGACAGCGCCCGCCCCGCGATGAACGACCCACGCGCGACCCGTGAGCATGGCTCGGCCCTGCAGACCCTCGTGGCGCTCGGTTTCGTGGTCGCGTCGGCCTTCTTCCTGCTCTTCCAGATCGGCTACGGCTTCGAAGACAACGATCAGTTGCAGTACCTGCTGCTGCCCTACCGCTCGATCTACCCGCATTTCCTGCCCGGCGACTGGTTCACCTGGCAGACCTCGCACTACCACCAGACCTATGCGTGGCTGATCCGAGGCCTGCATGCGCTTTCCGGTGAGGCAGAGTTCGCGCCAGCTGTGCTCGTCGCCCACTTCGGCGCGCTCTGCGCACTCAGTTACGCACTCTTGCAGCTCAGCCTGAGCTTGGGCTACGGCCTGTGGGAGGCTGTCGCGGCCGTGCTGGTGCTCGGCTTCCTGCGGGAAAGCGCGCTGGCGGGGTCGACGCTCAACCACGGGCGCCTCATCCCGGCGGACCTTGCATTGCCACCGTTCCTGCTCGCCTGCGCCGCCTGGGCGCGCGGTCGAACACTGGCTACCGGGGTTTGGCTGGGCATCTCGGGTTTCTTCCACGCGAACTTCGCCGTGCTCGGGCCGCTCGTGCTCGGGCCGCTGGTCCTGGAACGCTGCATTCGCGAGCGCAGACTTTCGCCGCTTCTACAGATGGCCGCCGCCTACGCGCTCTTGGCGGCGCCCACGCTCTGGCTGCTCGTGGGCTCGTTTCTCGCGCATGACACCTCGCCTGCATCTGTCGGGATCACGCTCTTCATCCGCTCAGCTCACCACTACGACCTGCGCGCGATGCATCCGGAAGACTTCTACTGGCCGCTCGGGCTGGCGGTCGCCGGCCTGCCCGCGTGGCTGAGCCGGAGCGATGCGCAGCCATCAGCAGCACGCTTGCGTCTCCTGCTCGCGCTGCTCTGCGTCGTCGCGTTGGGCATCCTGGGTGCGGCCCTGCGCGTCGTACCGCTCGCCCGCATCTTCGCTTTTCGCATGTCGGTGCCGCTCGTCCTGCTGCTGCTCTTGGCACTGGGGCAGACGGTCCGCAGGATCGTCAGCGGGCGCGATGTGCTTTCCATGGCCTGGCTCGCCTGCGCACTCGTGCTGGTGGCTCAATTTTCACACCTCGGGCAGGCGCAACCGGGTCGCTGGGGGTTCAGCGGATTTCTCTACGGTCTTCCCGCGCTCCTGCCGCTGATGGCGGCGTCGCTATGCCTCGGCTGGCGCAGCTGGCTCCGCTACCCGGTGGTCCTCGGCGCCCTCTCGGTTGCGCTGCTCTGGGACGTGTCGATCGCGCGCGTGCCTGGCAGCGAAGACTGGCAACCCGAACGCTGGCAGCAAGCGCACCGCCTGCGCGTGTTTCCTGTCCACATCAACTCAGAGCGCCCGACGCGCGCGCTTTTCTCGCAGATCCGCGACCGCACTGCGCAAGACGCGCGTTTCCTTGCTCCACCTGGTCTCATCGACTTCCGCTTGCTCGCGCGCCGCGCCGTGCTGGTCGACTGGAAGTGCGCACCGATGAAGGGTGACGAAGCACTGGAGTGGCAGCGCCGCATGCTGCTCGCCATGGGCAGCACGGACTTTCCCGCCGTCGGCTACGCGCTGCGCACTGCGGCGGACCGGCTCTACCTGCGACGTCCGCTCGCGGAGCTGGCCGCGCTGGCACGCAAGCAAGGCCTGACACACGTGCTGGCTGCGCGCCGAAGCGTTCGGGAGCGCGTGCCTGCACTGCACCTACTCTTCACCGACGCGCAATACGCCGTCTACGAGGTGCGCGCGCCGGACGCACGCTAGGCGTCACCGCCTGGCGTCGCCGTCAGCGTAGCCGGAGCGCCTGCAGCCCGCCGCCTACGCACTCTGTCGATGGTGCGGTCGAACGCGCCCGCCACCGCTCCGAGCGCGCTGACGAAGAGCAGCGCGCTGCGCTCTTGGTTGGCCTGGCCGGTCGAAGCGGTTCGGGTCTATACGCCCCCGCTTGCCTCCGCGCGGAGATGACTGTATGGCAAGTGGTATGGCGACAAAGAAGGTGACGATCACACTCGAAGACGAACAGCTCGCCGCGATCCGTGCTCTTTTGGCAAAAGGCAAAGCTGAGAGCGTCTCCGGCTTCGTGAAGCACGCGGTGTCCGTGTCTCTTGCCGACGTAGCTGGCTGGGGTGCGATGTTGGGAATGGCGCTGCAAGCCAGCGGCGGTCCGCTGACCCGCAAGGAGCGTGCGTGGGCCGATTCGGTGTTGCGCCCCGAGCGCAAGCCGCGAAAGCGCCGAGCCGCATGAGGGGCGTGACCTTCGATGCCGGCGCACTGATCGCGCTCGACCGCAACGATCGACGCGTGCTCGCTCTTCTTGCGCGCGCCGCCGAGCTCGGCGCACGCATCACGGTCCCAGCCAGCGCACTTGCGCAAGCCATTCGACGTCCGGCAAAACAGGCCCGGCTCTCGCGACTGCTTCGTCAACCCAAGACCGCGGTCGTCCCACTCGATGGTCCCGACGCGACGCAGGTCGGCATCCTGCTCGCCGCCAGCCGAACCAGTGACATCGCGGATGCGCACGTGGTCATCTGCGCCCGGCGCAACGGCGAAGCCATCGTAACCAGCGATCCACGCGATCTCAGGCGCCTCGATCCTCGCGTGCCGCTGGTTGCACTGTAGCTGCTCGAAACGACTCAAGCTCAGCTTTTGTGGGCAACCGCCAACCCGTGCCCGCAAGGGAGAGCGCCGCGCAGTAGGTCTTCGCGTCCACCCAAGCATAACTGTTCGCATCCACGGTCTGCTGCCACAAGAGCCCGCTGCGCGAATCCGTGACCGTACCGTCGCCGTTCACGGTGAAGTCCGAGTGCGTACCTTGCGACGCAGTAGCGAGACGAAGTGATAACACCGTCCGGACGCGCAGTGAACCTCGCGCACCGGGTGCCAAGGTCAGCGCAGCCTCACGACCTGCAGCCCGCCGCCGGTGCCCAGTATCTGACCGTGCTGCGTGGCCCAGCGATAGTTGCGCCAGCGTGATCGCTCGAAGACGACAGTCCGCACGCCATAGTGTGCGAGCAGCGCCTGCCGCACTGGCCAAGCCGTGGCGGGATGGTTGAGGGTATCCACATCGGCGCGACGCTGGCCGATACCTAGCACGTGGGTGTGGCCGCGGTCGGCGGCGATCACGAAGCAATCACACAGCATCACGACAGGCCGAGCCAAGCCCGCAGTGGTCAGCACGGTCTCGCCCTTGGGCACGGCGGTGGCCAAGAGCGTCTGGCGCGCGTGCATCATGTCGAGCGTCTCGTGACGGCGTGCAAGTGGTGAGAGTGCCAGCTGCACGTGCTCCGTGAAGGTGCGGGGCGCGTGCCCCAGAAGCTGCGTCGAAAAGGCGCAGAGCAAGAAAGTGAGCGTGGGCTGGATGATCTGCTGCGCCGGCAGGCGGTCGATCACCAGCACGCAAACGGCGCAGAGCCCCGCAAAGAGGAGCGACGTCAGCACCGTCGATAGACGTGCGACCGAGAAAGGTTCCAGCAGCACGCGCAGCGCGAGCATGCAGCCCGAAGACCAGAAGAGCGTGAGCGCAAGCAGCAGCGCTGCGACCCCAGCACCCACCCACACCGCTCGGCGCTCGCGCTGCAAGTAGAACGCCGGAGCGAATGAGAGCGCGCCCAGAAGCACGAAGAGTTGGCCGCCCATCAGCTCGGGCGGAAAGACGTAGCGACCATCGGGAGCCACACGCAGTTGCTTTTCGAGGTGCCCGCCACCGGCCAAGAGTGCCTGGGACTTGGTTCGCACCGCCCAG
>JADGRG010000492.1 GCA_017881145.1 Sandaracinaceae bacterium
CGCCGCAGCCAGCGCGGCTGCCGGCTGTGCTCGCCCTCGTGGCGCTCATGCTGGGCGCCGGCACCCGTCTCCGCGCACAAGACCTCTCAGCCCCGACCCGCGAGCTCTCGGATATCGAGAGCTTGGCGGCGCAGCTGCAGGCACTGCCGCTGCGTGGCTCGCAGCTCCGCTCGGCCACCTATGTAGAGGAGCGCCTCACCGACGGCGAGCTCTTCTACCGGCTGCAGGACTACGTCCGCGCGAGCATCATCTTCACCGATATCGTCGAGCACTACCCGAAGCACGCCTCGTATCCGGACGCGCTTTTCCTCTTGGCGGAGTCACTCTTCCAGGCGAACGACTTTCTGGGTGCGCGCGCCCGCTACCGGATGATCCTCGACCACGCCGACGAATCGGTCTACGGGCCGCACGTCCAGCGCTCGCTCGGCCGCCTCATTGAGATCGCGATCCATATCCGCGACTTCGATGGGATCGATCGCTACTTCGATCGCCTCAGTCGCTTGCCCCCGAGTGAAGTCGAAGCCGCCACCGCTTACTTCCGCGCGAAATACCTCTACAGCCTGGCCGTTCCCTTCGAAGTGTCGGCTGATCCGAGCGTGCCGCTTCCGCAGCCCGAGCCAGCCAGGCTCGAGCAGGCTCGCCTCGCCTTCGAGGCGGTCAGTCAGCGTAGTCCCTACTACACGCAGGCTCGCTACTTCGTCGGCGTGATCTACACGCTGCGCGGTCAATACAACCAAGCGCTCGAGACCTTTACCCGCGTCACGCAGCTGCCGGTGACGAACGAGCAGCAACGCGAAGTTGTAGAGCTCGCCGTGCTGGCGCAGGGCCGGGTCTTCTACGAGACGCTGCAGCTCGAGCGCGCGGTGGAGGCCTATCAATCGGTCCCACGCACCTCGCGTCATTTCGACGCAGCGCTCTACGAAATCGCCTGGACCTTCATCCGCCAGGGTGATTCGACGCGCGCCGAACGGGCCCTTGAGGTGCTGAGCATTGCTTCGCCCGACAGCCGCTTCATCCCGGACGCCAAGCTCCTGCGCGGTAACCTGCTGCTGCGGGATGGCCGCTTTGAAGTCGCGACGCAGGTCTTCACCGAGGTCACCACCGAGTTCCAGCCGGTGCGGCAGCAACTCGACCAGATCGTCGTGGAACACCCCGACGTGCTCGCCTACTTCCGCGGGATCGTCCACGACAACCTGGACGAGTTCGACGCGCAGGCGTTCCTGCCACCTCTGGCCCTGCGTTGGGCGACGGTCGAGGGTGATATGTCACGCGCATTGGCCGCCGTGGCTGACTTGAGTCTGGCGCGCCACATGGTCATGGAGACCAGCGACATCGTCGAGCGCATGAACGCCGCGCTCAAGGCGCCGAACCTCGTGAACATCTTCGTGGACCTGCGCAATCACCGTGAGCGCACCGTGGCTTTGCGTAACCGCTTGGCGCGGGTGCGAGAGCAGCTGATTGCCGCCGACGACAAGCAGACCGCCAAGTTCCAGAGCGGAGACCTCAGCTTGGTGCGCGGCCGCAGGCGCGAGATCGAGCGTGCGCTTTCGGGTCTGCCAGTGAAGGAGAGCGACTTCTCTGCGCGCAATGGCCAAGTCGACACTGGTTTTGAAAAGCTCGACAAGCAATTGAGCGAGCTCGACGTGCAGCTCATGGGCATAGATGCGCGCATCGTTGCGACCGAGAGCTTCATGGGCTCGACCATGAAGAAGCCGGAGCAGAAGGCCGGCGTCGATGCCTACCGGGCCGAGCTGGCAACGCAGCGACAGGCGATCGCGGAATACCGCGCGAACCTGAGCAAGCTGCGTGTCGAGCTTGAGGCTGGGCGCATCCAGGTGGGCGTGGGCGATGGCAACTACGTGCGCGACGACCAACTGCGCGAAGAGCACAAGCAGCTGGTGGCGCGCGAGCGGCAGCTGATCGCTCAGCTTGGTGCGCGGCCTGATCCGAGCATCGAGGGGCTCTTCCAGCGCGTGGACGCTGTCGAGTCGACGGTCGACGCCCACGACAAGCAGGTCGACCAGGTCGTGACCGAGCGCGTGCAGGACATGCAGAAGGTCTTGACCGAGGAGACTGCCAAGATCGCTGGCTACCAGCAGCGCGTAGCGCAGCTGGATGGCGAGACCGAGACAGTGGTTGCTGGTATCGCCTACGGCAACTACAAGCAAGTGCAGAAGCGCTTCTACGATCTGGTACTCAAGGCCGACGTCGGCATCATCGACGTGGGTTGGGCGGAGCGAGAAGAACACCGTGCGCGCGTCGATATGCTCACTCGTGAGCGCTCGCGCGCGCTGCAGTCGCTCGACGACGAGTTCAACGAAATCATGGACGAGCGAGGCAAGCAATGAAGCTGCGGCGCGGCGCGCGCACGCATAGCTCGGTGATGCTGGTGGGTGGGGCATTCGTTTTGCTCTGCACCTCGGTGTCGGCCCAGCAGTCCGGCCTGGCTCCGCAGGGCGCTGCGGCCCCGGCGCTGGCGCCTCAACCCAGCCCCGCACCAGCTCTTGCACCGTTACCGGCCCCGGCCGCTGCGTCGGGTGCAGCGTCTGGTGGGCAAGCCGCATTGCCTTGGGCTGGTGCCGCCACGCCAGTTTCCGCCACAACTGGAGCCGCGGCACCGCCGGTCTTTCTCGATACCACCGATCGCCGCATCAAGGACGAGCGCCCGCCGCCGACAGCGGCAGAGGTGGCTGCGCTGAAGGAGCTGGAAGGCGAGGTCACGCGCTTCACTAAGATCGGCGGCTCCTACCGAGACACGCTCATCGCTCTTTTGCGGCGGGAGTATCTGCGCAAGCGCTATGCCCAAGACCAGGGCTTCGAGCACCAAGTCCGCGCCGAGGAAGCCCTCGAGGACAAATCGCGCTTGTCTGCCATCGAGCTCTTCGAACGCTTCTTGGCCAAGTATCCGGACGACGCCCGCTACACGCCGGATGCGATGTTCCGGCTGGGTGAGCTCTACTTCGAGCGCGACGCGATCCTCCAGCAGAACGCGATGGAAGCGTTCATGGCATCGCGCGACAAGCCGGCAGTGGCCGGTGCGGAGCAGGCTACCGAGCCCGACAAGGATTTCTCGGCGACCATCAATCTCTATCGCCACCTGGTGCGCGAGTTCCCGAGCTACGCCAAGCTCGACGGCGTCTACTACTTGATCGGTTACTGCCTCAACGAGATGGCGCAGACCAACGAGGCGCGGCTGGCTTGGCTGAACCTGGTGTGCGCGAACCACTATCACTACAACGGTGAAGCGCCAGCGACGCAGGACGAGGCCTCAGACCCGACCGCCGACCGCAAGAAGGCGCATCCGGCGCTCGGGCTCGACCCGAAGAAGCCCGATCCGAAGACCGCCTACGACGACCCCTACGCCGATTGCACCCCAGCAGTGCCCGACTCGAAGTTCTTCGCCGAGACCTGGCTACGCGTCGGGGAATACCACTTCGACTACGACTTCACCGAGCACGGGCTAGCGCGTTCGATCAGCGCCTACAACAAGGTGCTAGAGCACCCGGACGACCGCAACTACAACCTCGCGCTCTACAAAGTGGCGTGGGCCTACTACCGGGCGAGTCGCTATCCGGAGGCGATGAAGCACTTCTGGATGCTGGTGCAGTGGTCCGACGACGAGCGTAAACGCACGGGCAAGGGCTCGGAGTTGCGGGACGAGGCCATCCAGTATCTGGGCATCGGCCTGGCGTACGACGACTGGAACGAGAACCAGATTCCCGACCCGCAGGAAGGGATGCCGACCGGCATCGAACGCCTGCAGGACGCGAAGCTCCTGCCGCAGGACCGCGCCTGGACGTCCGATGTCTACCAGCGCCTGGGCTACGTGTATTTCGATGAGGCCAAGTATCCAGAGGCGATCTCCGTTTGGGAGCTGGCACTCAAGCGTTGGCCCAACGATCCCCAGGCGCCCGAGATCGTGAACCAGATCGGGCGTGCTTACACGCGTCACAACGATGCGGAGCTGGCGATCGCGACGCGCGCCAAGCTGGGCAGCTACGGCGAAGGTTCCGCGTGGTGGGAAGCCAACAAGGACCACCCCGTCGAGCAGAAGCACGCGGAAGACTTGGCCGAAGAAGCCCTGATCGGCACGGCCATCAACCATCACCAGCGCGCCCAGCAGCTGCGCCGCAACTGCGTCGAGAACCAAGATCTCGACCTCTGCTCACAGGCGCAGACCGAGTACGGCCTGGCCGCACTCGCCTACCGCGGCTACATCGAGCGCTACCCGAACAACCCGCAGGCCTACGAGCTGCAGTACAACCTCGCAGACGCTTTGTATTGGGCGCAGAACTACGAAGAGTCGGCCAAGCAATACGCTGCCGTCCGCGACTCCAATCTCGACGACACCTATCTCTCCACCGCCGCTCGCTTGGTGGTGGAATCGGTGAAGGCGCTGCTCGATCAGCAGATCAAGGCGGGCCAGGTGCAGCTGCGTACGGAGCCTCCGCCGGCCGACGGTACGCCGCCGCACGTCACCGCCATCCCGATGCCGCAGCTCTTGCAGCGCTTGGCTGGCGCACGCGAGATGTATCTGGCGCGCGTGGACGAGATCCACGACACCGAGCATGTTCGGGAGTCGTACTTCTACAACAACGCGTTGCTGCTCTATCTCTACGGTTACTGGGATGTGGCACGCGACCGCTTCCTCGTCACGTATGACGCGCACTGTAAGGGCCCCGGCGCCGACGAGACCGGTCAGGTGGCGTGGTTCAACCTGCGCAACATGGCCGTGTCGCTGGGCCAAACCGACGACGTGCGCCAACTCGGCAAGGATCTCGACTCGCGGCAGTGCACGTTCTCTGCCTCGGCCACCGCCTCGGCGGCGGTCGACTGCTCCAAGCCCGAGAACAAGGAAAAGCCGCGTTGCGTGGCCGGGTCGGATCTCACCAACCTGCGCTACCGCGACGCGGTGGATGTCTTCACGCGTGCCGAGCAAGCCAAGGGCGACGATCAACGTGGTCTCTACGAGTTGGCTGCTACCGAGTTGGTCAAAGCGGTCAACGAGGAGCCCAAACACCCGCAGGCACCTCTGGCCTTGGAGAAGGCTGCCATCGCGCTGGAGCGCACCAGCCGCTTCGAGTCCGCAGCCAGGCTTTACCAGCGCATCGTGGACGAAGTCGGTCCACGCAAGGGCACGACCCCTGAGGAACAAGCGCAGTTCGATGCGATCTTGGGCAATGCCTATTTCCGGCTCGCCTACAACGCCAACCGCTTCTTCGACTACGACCGTGCGGTCGAGAGCTATCGCACGCTGGCGGACTCGGATCGCTTCAACAAGTCCACCGCAAAAGGCGTGGCAGAGTGGCGCGAAGGCGCGCTAATCAACGCTGCCAAGATCCTCGAGTACCAACAGCAGTACGAGCGTGCTGCAACCTACTACCAGCGCGCCGCCGAGATCTTGCGTGACCCGGCCGAGAAGCGCGCGGCCTACTTCCGCGTCGCCGACATGGCCTTCAAGCTCAAGCAATGGACGCGTGCGCAGAAGGAAATGCGCGACTTCATCACGCGCTACCAGTCGGACAAGGCTGCCGGCGAGTTGGTGGTCGAAGCGTACTGGCGCATCGCGGAAGCGCGTCTGGAGCTCAAGCAGACTCACGATTACGACCCCGCGCTGCGTGACGTCGTGAGCGCCTACGCGCGCTCGGGTCAGGCGGCTGGCTCGTTTGCGGCTGAGCACGCGGCGCAGGCGCAGTTCACGCTGGTGGACAAGACCACTCTCGACTTCGACAAGTTCACGATCCAGCCGGGTAAGCCCGCAACGCTCAAGGCCTACGTGGATGCCGTGAAAGGCCAGATCGACTCCGGCGCGCGTGAAGCCAAGACCAAGGCCGAGGGCTACAACGTGATCCCGCCGTATCGGCGCCCAACCTGGACCATCGCGGCTTTCGTCCGACAGGGACGCATCTACGAGATCTTGGCGCGCGCCGTGTTGAACACGCCGTTCGTGGTTCCGGCCGACCTGCAGAAGAAGATGAAGGGTCTGCCCGACTACGCCAAGGATGACATCAAGGTGCAGGTCGAGGACGCGATCCATCAGCTCCTGGATCAGCAGGTGCGGCCCATCGAATGTTTGGCCGTCGCGCGCTACGCGCTCGCTTCACGAGCCGGACGCGCGGGCAACATCGACGACATCTATACGCGTGATGCAAACGATCGCATCAACGCCTACGGCGACGAGCGCATCGCGGAGTGCGTGGCTCAAGCAGCCGCGCAGGACTCGAGCTTCGCGGCGTATCAGGCTGGCGAGTTCACGCGCGCACCGCGCGGCCTGGATTTGGACATGCCGGCGGGTATTGCGCCTTCCGCGCCTGCAAGGGGAGGCCAGTGATGCGGCTCACCCGAAATGATGGTGTCTCCTCTCGGCTTGTCCTGCCTGTCCTACTCGTCATGGCCGCGCTGGTGGCGGCTGTGGGCTGCGCAAGCGCCAAACCGCAGACAGCTGCGGGCCTCGCGCAGGCGAGCGCGGGCGATGAATCGTCCGATGACTCGATGACCGCGATGGCGAAGCCCGTGCCGAAGGGCGCGTCCGAAGAGGGTGGTGCCTCGTCGGCTGCTCAGGCTGGAGGGCCAGGCAAGGGCAAAGCGTCGACCCCCTCGACCGTCGGAGCACGGCCTGTGCCGAAGCTCGTGACGGTGGCCTCGGGCTTCCAGAAGCCCACTGGCCCAAGCCCCTGGGGACAAGCCGACGCCGACGCGGGAAAGCCTCTGCCCAAGCGCTCTGCGCCAAACCAAGCGGCGGCCGATGCGCTCAAGCAGGGTGAGGCTGCGCTCTCCGCGGACCAAGCCGCTGTTGCGAAGCAAGCGTTTCAGCGTGCTGCGGCGGCCGACGGTCGAGCTTGCGAGGCCGAGTATAACTTGGGCGTGATCGCCGACCGCGAGGGGCAGGCCGACGAGGCCTTGCAGCACTACGCCAAGGCGCTGCGCATCCAGCCGGACTACGAAGCAGCCGTCCAGGGAACCGTCAACATCATGTTGCGTCGTGGCACGACGGACGCCGCCGTCAGCTTCGTGCAACCGATTGCCACTCAGTGGGAGCGCAACCTCTACTTGCAGGCGATCTACGCCGACGTGCTGGTGCGCGCCGACCGCGTCGACGACGCCGAGCAGACCGCTCGCAAGGCACTGCGACGCGACGAGCGATTCGTTCCGGCGATCGTGGCGTTGGCCAAGTCGAGCTTGCAGCGCGGGCGCAACGAGTTGGCCAGCTCCACGCTGGACCAGGCCAAGGAGATTGATCCGACGTACGCCGAGATCTACTTCCTGCAGGGCAAGGCCTTCCAGAGCCAGGGCCAGGTCGCGCAAGCGCTCGAAGCCTATCGCAAGGCCATCGAGTTGCGCCCCGACTACGCCGAGGCGCACACGGCCGTCGGCATCCAGTCGATGGCGTCCGGCAACTACAACGATGCCGTCGTGCACTTCGAGGCAGCCGCCAAGCTCGTGCCGACGCTGGTGCCGACGCATCTCAACTTGGCCGACGCCTACCGCGCTCTCAAGCGTTGGCAGGACGCCAAGCGTGAGTTCGACAAGGCGCTGCGCATGCAGGCCCAGTTGCCCGAGGCGCATTTCGATCTGGCACTCATGTACATGAGCGCTGGCGCTGACTTCCCGGGGCTGCAGTTGCTCGACGCGCTCGATCGCGCGCTGCTCGAGTTCAACACCTACCGCACGCAGATGGGTCCGCGTTTGCAGTCTGACGACGCATCGGGGACCTACATGACCGATATCCAGCGCACCCAGGAGCGCGAGAAGAAGCGCATCGCGCGCGAGAAAGCGGCTGCCGAGAAAGACGCGCAGCGCAAGGCCAAGGCGGGCGCCGCAGGTGCGCAACCACCGGCAGGCGCGCCTGCCGCAGCACCCGCGACAGCGAAATAGCAGGAGCAGGGCAATGAGAAAGTTCCTCGGACTCGCGTGCCTCATCTCTCTCGCTCTTTCTGCGTCGGCCGTGCACGCGCAGAACAAGCCGAAGCGCGCACCCAAGGTGATCCAGCTCGAGGAGATCAAGATCGAAGGTCGCGTCCAGAAGCCGAACGCGTTCTACATCTTGAACCGCAGCAACCTCGGCTACGAAGTCATGGACCTGCGCACCAGCTTCGTGCGCGACGTTGTGAGGTCGGTTCAATCCGACGCTTTCTGAGCGGCGCTGCCCGGGCGATGCGCCAGCTCACTGCCCCATTCGCGTTTCAAGTGCTCTTCGCTCTCGCAGCGATCGCATTGATCGCTTGGCGAGCACGCGTGTTGCTCTTGGTTGCGCCGCTCAACACTGCCGCTTTTCTCGCGGCCTTGCGTTCCAGGATGGCGACGGGGGAACGGACGGCTGCGTTGGCACTCTCGCACGCGCTGCTCCCAGCGTGGGTCGCTGAGCTTAGCTGCACAGCGCTCGGCGCGGACGGCAGTCCCGACGAGCGGCGCCTGGTGGTGGAGGAGCTGGCGATCGATCTGCAGGCTGCCGCCCACGGTCTGCTCTCCTCGATCGTGGCGCTCGGCAGGATCGCCGGGCCGCTCGCTTTCGCGATCGCGATCGTGCACATGGGGTTGGCATTCCGTCACGAGACGGGCCTCTTGGCTCTGCAGCGTGGGCTTCCACAGACCATCGCGGTCGAGCGAGCTGTGCTCTCGATCGTGACCGGCATGGCGACCTCGCTGGTCTGCCACGTCAGCGTGGCGCTGCTGCGCAAGCACGTGGTCACGCTGCAGCGCGATGTGCGAGTCGCAGCCGAGGTGCTGCTGGGATTCGATGGAGTTGCTTCACCGTGAGGAAATGTGGGCAGGAATACGAGGCAGGCTGCCGGACGAGCAGAACCTTCTGCCCTCGCCGCGCAAAGCTAGACCCCCGATGCGTCGCGGTGGTAATGTTCCTCGGCCCGAACGGGGATGTTCCGCTGCAAAACCTTCTGCCCTCGCCGGTGTCAGACAGCTGATTCGCGAGACGCCGCACACGCGCATACGGAAGCTAGCGATGAGCACCGAAAAGACGCCAGAGACACAGACTCAACCCAAGGGCAATCGCCCCGGCGCGATGACGATGGCCATGCAGGCCGTCCAGATCAAGACGAGCGGTCCGAAGGTCTTGCGCATCGGCATGATCCAAGGCGGCAAGATCGTCGAAGAGCGCGTCATCCGGAAGCGCGAGACGGTTACCGTCGGTAGCTCCGAGAAGAATCACTTCGTGGTTCACGCCGAGGGCATGCCGGCACGCTTCGAGCTCTTCCAGCTCGTCGGCAGCGACTACATCCTGAACTTCACCGACGTGATGAGCGGCCGCGTGGGCCTTCCCGGCGGCGTCCAAGATCTCACCCAGATGCGCGAGAGCGGTGCAGCACGCAACGCCGGCACGCACTATCAGGTGAAGATCAACGACAACTCGCGCGGCAAAGTCGTGATCGGCAACGTTACGTTGCTCTTCCAATTCGTGGTGATCCCGCCGGTCCAACCGCGTCCGCAGTTGCCAGCAGGTGCGCGCGCCGGTTTCGTGCGCAGCATCGACTGGTTGTTCACTGCTTTCATGGTCTTCACGTTCATTAGCATGTTCGGGTTCATCGTGTACCTGGAGAACGCCGACTGGCCGATCGACGAGGGCCTTTCCGCGGTGCCCGAAGACATCGCCAAGATGATCTTCGAGGAGCCGACTCCGCCGCCCGATCTGACTCCGAAGGAAGAAGAGAAGCCGTCCGACGAGGGCAAGGCAGAAGCGCCGTCCAAGGCCGATCCCTCCCACGAGAAAGCCTCTGCGAAGAAGGAG
>JADGRG010000493.1 GCA_017881145.1 Sandaracinaceae bacterium
CACCCATGAGCTGCGCGCCATGATCCGGCAGCCTCGCTCCACGCACCCCACGCACCCCACGCACCCCACGCACCCAATGACGAGCCTCGTGCTGGGCGTCGCGTTCGCGCTTTCGGGATGCGTCGACACCAACGCCGCGTCACACGAACCAGCGCGAAAGTCCCTCGACCGGCCGCTCTGCACTAGCGCCGAGGCAGGTTGCGCTTGCAAGGGTAACCAGACTCCGGTTGCATGCAGACCGGATCCGCTACCCGCGCCCAGCACCCAAGCCCGTCCGCTCTGCTACGAAGGCACGCGCTACTGTCGCGACGGTGTCTGGAGCGCCTGCGAAGACGTGCACGGCTTTGCACCGAGCAATCGTGTGCAAGTCACCGCGCTGATCGATCAAACCGCGCCGCATCCGCAGTGCAGCGATTGCGACCCCACTTGCTTCCGAGTGGTCGACACGCTGGATCCCGCGGCCGGAGACCTCGCGTCAAGCTTCAGCAGCGGCCTACGTTACCACTCGAGCGGCGCGGGTCTGTCGATCATGCCGAACCACCCAGACGCTGGCGTCGATGGCGGCAGCCTTCCGAGCGACGCACTCACCGTCACCGCGAACGAGGGCGTGCCCGCGACAGTCCACTACGCAGGCCGATACCAACCGGACATGGCCGATGTGTACTTGCTGATCGATCAATCAACGCACATGGCCGAGGAAACCCTCTGGCTCTACGACGCGTGGGACACGACCGGCCCGTATTTGAGCCCAGGGCTGTCCTGTGCCACCGGCAGCCAGAGCGTGCTGCAGAACGGTATCTCGGGCGCGTTCGCCTGCATGTTCGGCTCGCCGCAAGTCGGCACAGGCATGTTCCGCGACATCCCCTTCGAGCCCTATTCGACAGACGCCACCTTGCCCGCGGCGCAGCAAACGCAGAACGCCCAGCTCGATGTCGCGTTTCGCAATCAGCAGAACATCACGGCGAACGCCGCGTTGATCAAACCCGCGATCGCGGCGTTCGGCGGCGTGGCGTCGAGCGGTGATCCGGACTTCGCCGCCTCGCAAATCCCGGCACTGCACGCGCTCGCCACCGGCCAAGGCATGACGACGGGCTTGGGGCGCGCCAACGTGCCGGATGCGCCCGCGTGCCCAGCCGATCGCTACGGCTACCCGTGCTTCCGCAACGGCAGCGATGCGATGGTGGTGCTCGTCACCGACGCCGCGATGCACAATGGGCCCGCGCCCGCCACCTACCCGTACGACTACGATCCGAGCCAGCTCACCACGACGGTCGGCACCGCGCCTGGTAACATCCAAGTTCCACCGCAGAACGATGCCGTCGGCAATCCGTACGAGCTGTCGGCGCAGACCCAAGGCATGCTGGCGACCTTCGTCGGCTCGACCGCGACGTTCGCCGCGGACGTGCCAGCTAGCATCGCCGGCTGCGGCGCAGATGAGAGCGCAGCCGACGCCATCTTTACTTTCAAAGTGGATGCGCCGAGCGGGCCGGTACCGATCACGTTTTCCACCCAAGGCTCGTCGTTCGCCACGACCTTCTCCGTGCACGACGGTCCACCGCTCATCGACCGAGCGCTGAGTGCGACCGGCGATCTGAACGAGACCCTCGACGTCGGCGTCGCCACAAACGTGGGCGATGTGACCGGCCAGGCGGTCGTAGCCTCAGGCGACACCACCAAGCCAAGCGACCCTAGCAGCGACATGCTCGACGACTACCAAGGCTCGCTCTTTGGCGGAAGCTGCGGCGCGAACTCACTCGCACCGGACGCCGCGTTTGCGTTCAATGTAAATAGCGCCAGCGCGGCCGTGCAGCTATCGCTCTCCCTCGACATGGGCGCCAATCACCCAGTGCTCTCGATCTACGACCAGGCGGTGGGCGTCTTCCCACCCTGGCCGCTGCATACGAGCCCGCTCAGCGCCAGCGGCAACGACAATGCCCACGCGAACCCGTACGAGCTGCCGACCGGTGCCGGCAACGCCTACATCACTGTCACGGGCGACACGAGCTCGCTCACCGCGGATTACACGCCGGCAGTGCTCGGCGGCGAGGCCTGCAATCCCGATGCAAGCGCCAAGGACGCGGCGTTCCACCTGAACCTCACCGGAACACACACACTGCGCTTCGACACTGAGGGATCGAGCTTCGACACGGTGCTCTCGCTGCCTTCACGGCCACCACTGAGCGAGACCGGAAACTGGGTCACCTCCCGCGCCGACACCACGCACCGCAACCACAACGAAACCACCGGTAGCGCGTACTCTGTCGGCAACATGATCGGCCGGCAGGTGATCTACCAGGGCGACACCACCGGCATGAGCGCGGACATCGACGATCAGGGTAGCTGCGGCCTATCGGCCGGCTGCGGCGACGCGGTGTACTCGCTGCAACTCACGAAGCGCACCACGCTGCGCATGTCCGTCACCGGCACGGGCTTCACTCCTGGCATCCAGATCACCCGCGCCGATCCCGCAGCGATCGTGGGCAGCGTGCATACGACCGCGACTGGCGAGCTGCACACCTGCGCGATATCCGGCGGACAGGTATTCTGCTGGGGCGGCGACGCCAATGGACAGCTTGGCAACGGCACGACCGGCGGCGGCGCAGACTCGGGCAGCGCGGTGCAGGTGAGCGGCCTGAGCCAAGCCGTCGACCTCGCCGCAGGCTTGCATCACAGCTGCGCCGCGTCGGCGGATGGCAGTGTACGGTGCTGGGGCGCTGGCGGCGCGGGCCAACTCGGCAACGGCACGCAAAGCGATGCACCTGCGCCGGTGCAGACGCAGAACCTCGGCGGCGGCAGCAGCTCGCTCGGGCTTGCCGTCCAGCTCGCAGCGGGCGACGCGCACAGCTGCGCGCTCTTGGCCGACGGCCGCATCGCATGTTGGGGCGACAACGGACGCGGCCAACTCGGTGACGGAACTACGACGCAGCACACCGCGCCGGTGCTCGTGAACGGTGGCACGCGCTTCGTGCTCGTCGCCGCTGGCGGCAACCACACCTGCGCGGTGCGCCAGAGCGATCACGCAGTGTCTTGCTGGGGCGACGGAAACTACGGGCAGCTCGGCGACGGCAGCACCGCATCGCACACGCTGCTCGTGCCGACGCTGGTCGACCCCACGCCGAACGCAGTGAGTCTCGCGCTCGGAGCCAACCACAGCTGCGCGATCATGAGCTCTGGCCGCATGCTCTGCTGGGGTCGCAACGACAAGGGTCAGCTCGGCCAAAACGACACGTTCGATCGGGCAACGCCGGTCGCGGTGCAGAACCACGACGGCTCCGGCTCGGGCCTGCTCGATGCCGCGATGGGTGACGCCAGCGCGGGTCGTACCCACACCTGCGCGCGCATGCTCGAGGGCTACGTGTTCTGCTGGGGCGACAACGCGCTGCACCAGCTCGGCGACGGCACTAACAGCAGCACGGCGTTACGTCCGACCGGGGTGCAGACACTCATCGACGCGCTCCAAGTGACTTCGTACGCCAATCACACCTGCGTGCTACGCAAGAGCGGCGATCTGATGTGCTGGGGCGACGGCGCGCATCTGCAACTCGGTAACAGCGCGACCGGCTCGCAGAAGAGCCCTGTGGCCGCCGAACCCGGCAATAGCGGTGCGAAGGTCGCGTTCGGAACTGGCTTGATCGATCTGCCCTTCGCCGGCGCATGTCAGTCGTTCGGTCAGGCGCCGGAAGCCGGTTGCCTCTACGGCAGCGCTGCCACTGGTAGGAGTTATTTCTTCTGCGCGAATCAGGCGCGCACCTGGCACTCCGCGGGCCTGTCGTGCCAGGCGACCGGCATGCAGCTGCTCGATGTCGACACGGTCGGCGAGAACGCCTACGTCGCTTCCCACTTGAGCGCTCCGACTTGGATCGGCGTTAAGCGCGCCACCTCCAACGACTGGCTCGAGCTGCAAGACAACGTCGACTTCCAGAACCTCGGCAACGAGCTCTTCTGGCACACCGACGTGCCCTATGCCCAGAGCTGTCCGTTCTTCTGGTGCACCAGCACGCCGACGCAAGGCCACTTCATCAACGACCTGAGCGGAGATCCGGCGGCAGCCGACCTGCTCGATAGCGCGCCGTGGTCCTCAGCGAGCACGTGGCGCTCGATCTCGGAGCCGAAGCCGACCAAGGTTGTCTGGGGCAACAACTGCGTGACGCTCAACTCCCTGGGCAAGTGGTCCACCGCCGCGTGCTCCGCCGTGCCCAAGCCTGCGTGCGTCTCCTCTGGGAGCGGCTGCACGCAAGCGGACTTATCGGTCACGCCGAGCAAGTTGACCAGCGGCGTGCTTGGCTGGCTCTCCACTGCCCAGGTCGACCTCTCCGACCTCGTGCGTCTTGGCAACGGAGGCACCTTCGCATCGCCGCACGTCGCAGGCGGCATCGAACGCCCGTACGTATGCGAACAACACGACGACTACCGCGAGGTGACTCTCGATCCCGGCACGTACTACGTGGTGGTCAAGGGTATCGACGACGGCCAGAGCGGCAACACGTGCACCGGCCCCTACGATCTGAGCATCGCCGACGTGGGCACGCCCGGCGGCGGGTTCCTGATGTGTGACGACAACGGCGTCGCCGAAACCACCAGCTCCGTGTTGCAGACGACCCTCGACACCGGCGACTATTACCTCGTGCTCAAGGGCAAGCACGCGAACGACGCTGGTGCCTACAACCTCACGGTGCGCGACGTCGACGCGGTGCATACGACCGAGCTCGCGTGCGACGCGGGCAGCGGCAATGGTGACCCAGCAAGCATCACGTTCACCGCACAACCGGGCCATCAGTACTACGCGCTGGTGAAAGGCGAAGCGCCCATCGACAAGGGCGCCTACTCGTTAGGGATCCGCGATCTCTCACGCGCCGCCGGTCGGCGCCTTGCATGCGACGCAGCGAGCGGCCCCGGGGGCAGCTCCGCGCTCACTCTGCCCCTGGCGACCGGCACCTACTACGCGGTGTTGAAAGGCACCTCGCCCTCGGCCAAGGGCGAATACCAACTCACGGTCGGCGGTGCCGCGCCCACAGCCAGTGCATTTGTCGCTCCCTCGTATGGCGAAGCGCTTGCAGCGTTGACGTCGCACAACCTGCGCGTCGCGACCGTGCTCTCCTGCGACGGCAACCCTTGCAGCGACGCGCAGGGCCAGGCGACGGTGCTGGCCAATGACACCCAGGGCGTCGTGAGGGTCGCGGCCAAAGCCAGCGACGTGCCTCAAGAAATCGTCTCCGCCGTCTCCGATCTGGCTTCGCTCGACACCGTGACGGGCCAGCTCGTCTACACGCCGGATGCGAACCCTGGCCTCGTCACGGTCGGCGCTCTCACGGTGCCGACCAGCCTCGGTTGCACGGACGCGGGCGACGGCATCACGCTCACGCATTGCGGCCCGGGCGCACGGCCCGAATTTGCCGTCACGTTGCTGAACCCACGGATCACGGCGGTCGCACCGGGCCCTGGCCCGCTCGGGAGCTATCGCTTCACGCTGCATCTCGAAGGCCAGCGCAGCGGCACGGTGCGCTACACCGAAGACGTGCCGCTCTACGTGATCCCGACCGGAGGCGCAGCGCCCGCGACGTACGACAAGGGCAGCTACCAACAGGATATGGAGGCCTCTCGTTGCGTCTACGGCAATCTCGCACCGTCGTGGACGGAGCTCGTGTTCGACACTGACGTTCGACCCGATACCAAGCTCGAGCTTTTCGCGTGCAGCGCCGCGAGCCAGAGCGATCTCGCGCTCTGCGAGAGCGGCGGCGCAAGCGCGTCGGGATTGCAGCGCGTGGTCACCGTCACGGCAGGCGACGGCCTCGGCACGCCTTGCACGGTCGCGACGCAGTCCATCGTTTGTCCCGACGGTTACTGCTCGCCCTACACTGACGTGTGCCAGCACCTCGAAGGCGCAAGTTGCGCCAGCGACGCGGATTGCCCCGACGGCGCCGCCGGTAGCTGCCAGACGGGTCCATCTGCGGCGAGCATCGGCCGGACCTGCATGCTCACCACGGCCGTAGGCAATCCCGCGAGCGCGCTCCATAGCGGAGACCTACAACCGTTCCTGCGCGTACGCGCGGAGCTGAGCTCGCAGGGCGACGGCTCGCGCACGCCCTCCCTCTTCTATTTGGAAACCCGCTACCACTGCAGGTCGGTGCTCTGATGACGCGCATGCCTCGAAGACTCTCGCTGCTCAGCGGCATCGCCGCGCTCGGGTGCACGCTGGCGCTCGGCGCCTGCGCCGGGCACAAGCGCGCGCCACTCCTTGTCGCCACGTCCGCCACCGATGACGCAGGCTCCGCTGGCGACGCAGGCTCGAAAACGACGACGGCCACGCCTGACGCAGGCAAGCATGCGATCGCGTCCGACGGGACAGCGCTCTGCATTTACAACGACGACGATCGCTTCGTGGTCGAGGAGCAAGCGCGTCCGCTGGTCCTGCGCGCCGCCGCAAGCCACGCAGGCTTCGGTCTGGTATTCCAGCGCAGCGATGGCGCGCTCTTCGTGCAGGCCGTGCCTTTGCAGGGTGCAGCCGCTGCACCGGTCGCGGTCGCGGCGGCCAGCGAGCAAGCCACAGCCCCTGCCCTGGTCGCGAGCGAAACGAGCTTCTTGCTGGGCTATCGCGCCAGCGACACGCTGGTCGTGCGCGGCTTGATGGCGGACGCGTCCGCACCACTCACGTTGGCGAGCTCGCTCGCGCCCACCGATCTTGGCGAGCCCTGGGCGCTCGGGGCCGGACCCAACGGCTTCCTTGCCAGCTGGGTCGATGCCGCTGGCGGCGGCATCCGTCTGCAGTCTCTCGACGACTCTGGAGCTGCGAGCGGCGTACCTCAGCTGGTCGCGCTCGCCCAACGCAAACCTCGGCAACTCGCGCTTGCACAGCTCTCGACCGGAGAGTCGTTCCTGGCGTGGCGCGAGGCCGATGCGAGCGGCAACCAGGCGGTGTTCGGACAGAAGCTAGGGATCTCGCTTGCCGCAGCCGGAATACCCACGCAGCTCTCCAACAACTCCGTCGCACCGGGCGCGTTCCAGCTCGCCGGCCGCTTCGATAGTGTGGGTCTGCTCTACCCTGCTCTCGATGGCGGCGTGCGCGAGGCGCTCAAGCTGCGACGCATCGACGCAAGCGGCGCACCCGATGGCCCGGTGCTCAACGTGGCAAACGCCCCACGCGTCGTGAACGCTGGCTCGATCGCCGCGTTCGGCCGAGGCTACGCGCTCGTGTATCGAGAGCTTCCATCGCTCGGACGCGCGCAAGGCGCCGTCCGGATCGCATTCGTCAACCAGTTCGGCAGCGTGGTTTACGATGCCGAGCTGAGCGCCCTGGACGACGCTTCGGCCGGCACCACCAGCGTCGCCACCAATGGCAGCGATGCTCTCATCGTAAGCTGGACCGAAGCCGGTCAGCCAGGCGCGCGCGTGCACGCCATACGCATGGCCTGCCCCGGCGCTCTGGTGTTGTGTGGTGGCCCTGCCGGCTGACCGACGCGTAACTCTCACTCACTCGGCCGGAGTCGCGCTTTCGAGCTCGACTTGCCGAGCGCGTTCACGGGCTTTGCGCGTCAGCGATTCGTAGCTGCCAAAGACCGCTTCGGCATCGTCGATGCCATCGAGTGGATGCGCGGGATCATCACCGCCGTCGGCCGAGAAGGTGCGTAGCACTGCATAGCGTGTGCTGCGCTCGACCGGTATTCGCGCGCTGTCGCGGATCACTCGGCGCAGCTCGCTTGGTCGCATGAGCTGACCGTGCGCGGCGCCAGCCGAGGTGGAGATGCTCTCGTTCATCAACGTGCCGCCCAGGTCGTTCGCGCCGCAATCCAGCAGCCACTGCGCTTGGCGAATGCCTTCCTTGACCCAGGAAGTCTGGATGTTCTTGAACGAGGGCCCCAGCATCAAGCGCGAGATCGCGACGAAGCGCGCGACGTCGTTACCACTTGGGCCGGGCCGCACATCCGGCAGCATCTGCTTCAAGTGCAGGGGAGCCTCGGCGTGCACGAAGGAGAGTGGCACGAACTCGGTGAAGCCAGAGGTCTGCTCTTGGATCGAGCGCAGGAGATCGAGATGCTGCATGCGCTCGGTGTGCGACTCGATGTGCCCGTACATGATCGTCGCCGTCGTCGGAATGCCCAGGGTGTGCGCCGTCGTGATCACCTCGATCCACTCGGCAGTGGTGATTCGACCTCCGGCCAGACGCTTGCGCACGCGGTCGTCCAGGATCTCCGCAGACGTGCCAGGCAACGAACCGATGCCGGCGGCCTTCAGCTCTTCGAGATAGGCGCGCACGGGCAGCTGCATCAGCTCAGCGCCGTATTTCACTTCTTCAGGCGAGAATGCGTGCACGTGCAGCGCGGGCGCAGCGCGTTTCACGGCGCGCAAGAGATCCAGATACACGGTGCGCTCGGCGCGCGGTGGCAGACCGGCCTGGATGCACACCTCGGTTGCGCCGTAGGCTTCTGCTTCCAACACACGGCGCACGATCTCCTCGGTGTCGAGGTAGTAGCCCTCCTCGGAGCGACCGGTACGGGAGAACGCGCAGAACTTGCAGGCCTTCACGCATAGATTGGTGAAGTTGATATTGCGGTTGACGACGTAACCCACGGCGTCGCCCGCCTGCTGCCTACGCAGCACGTCCGCCGCGCAGATCAGCGCGTGCAAGTCGGGACCGCGCGCGTCGCAGAGCGTGACCGCATCGGCGATGGTGAGCGCAGCGCCCGCGAGGCAGCCTTCCAGGATGCGGCGGGCTTCGCCGCTGACGGCTGCGAAGGTGGCTTCGAGCGCGAGCCCGTGCGTGGGTCGTTCTTCCATCAGGCAAGCTCTCCGGGCTCGGGCTGCGCGCGGTGCATGGACGATGCTCGGGGTGGCGCTAGCTCACCGAGGTTTGAGACGGCGCGCAACCGACTCTGTGCACGCAACACGGGTAGACGCAACGATTCATCGAGCATGCCGGGCCGGTCGAGATAGCGCTCATAGATCGGCATGCGCGGACGCAGGTCGAAACCCTGCGCTCTGCAGGCGTCCGCGAGGCTCACCAGCTGCGGCCACGGGTGACGCGGATTGATGTAGTCGGGCGTCACCGGCGAGATGCCGCCAAAGTCGTTGATGCCGGCGCGCAGGAGCAAGGCAGTCCGCTCCGAGTTCAGGTTGGGCGGCGCTTGCAGACTCACGTCGACCGGCAAGACCAGACGCGCGATTGCGATGGCGTGGGCCATCTCTGCATCCTGTTGTTCGTTCACATCGTGCATCACGATATCCGGTCTCGGCGTGAAGTTCTGCACGATGACTTCCTGGATGTGACCGTGCTGCAGATGCGCGTCACGGATGACGAGCAGACTCTCCACGCGTTCACGCCGCGTCTCGCCGATACCGATGAGGATGCCAGTCGTGAAAGGGATCGCGAGCTCGCCGGCCTCTTTGATCATGCGCATGCGCGACTCAGGGCGTTTGTCCGGCGCGCGAAAATGCGGCATGCCGCGCTCGCACAAACGCGCAGAGATGTTCTCCAACATCAAACCAAGGCTGACGTTGACGGCTTTGAGCCGCGACATTTCGGGCTTGGTGAGCACACCGGCATTGGTGTGTGGAAGCAATCCGTGCGAGAGCGCGACGCGCGCTGCCCACTCCAGGTACTCGACGGTGGTCTGGTGGCCGAGCGTGTCGAGCGTGCGCCGATAGGCCGAGAACGCGCCTTCGGGCTTGTCGCCGAGGCAGAAGAGCGCTTCGACGCAGCCTTGCTCGCGAGCGCGCATAACCCACGAGCTCACGTCGTCGTGGGTCATCGTCCACTCGCCAGGATCGCCGGGCGACTTGCGGAACGAGCAGTAATCGCAGCGGTTACGGCAGAGATTGGTGAGCGGCAGAAAGACCTTCGGCGAGAAGGTCAGCGTGTTGCCGAAGTGCCGAGAGCGCAGCGCAGCCGCCGCGAGCATGAGCTCCTCGGTGGTGAGAGCGTCCGCATCGGCGAGCGCGAGCGCTTCGTCGTCGGTAAGGGTCTGGCCCTCGGACAGGCGTGCAAACCGGGATTGCATGACTCGGGCCCCTTGGCCGCGATGCCCATGCATCGGCCGGCCCGCGCAACTTTCCCCACTGAGTCCGACTAGTCAAGCGTCCGCACATTGCACCTATGTAGGTATACTTTGCCGTCGCTCCGAGCTCTTCACTCGCGACCGCGCCTGCGACAAGCACCCACCATGACGACCGCCTGGGGCTCGGTTACCCTGGTTGGCGTCGAGTGTGAATCTGGCCTTGAAGAGGTGGAGCGAGATGCGAACTAGAACTTGGCTTTGTGCACTCTGCGCGCTCCTGGTCAGCGCTTGCTTCGGTGGTACCAAGACCAACACCGGCGCTGATTCTTCCAGCAGCGGGACCGCAGCAGCAGAAGCTCTCACCAAGGGAGTGAGCTTCACCGATGGCGATGTGGTGCTCGGCGCCCTGCCGGAGGCCACGCTCACCAACCTGACGCTCGTGCCAGGCACCAGTGACTCGGTGCTGCCGGGTGACACGGCTTTGATGTCACTCGACGTCGACAATCCCGATGGGAGCGATCAGATCTCCTTCACGCTGATCCAGTTCGAAGGGGCCGCGGATCATTTCGAGGTCAAGAACACTGGCAGCCCGGCGGACGCGGGCGTCCGAGCCGATGCGGGCTTCGCCGCTGACGTCGGGCCCAAGCAGCGCAACCCCGTGAAGCTCAAGCTCTCGTACAAGGTCGACCCGGACGTGTGCACGAAGCTCTGCGACACGAAGTTCAAGCTCAACGTCACGCAGGCCGTGAAGCTGAGCAAAGGCGGCATCAGCGGCCACGCCAAGGCGACCGTCGAGCTCGACTGCACGAGCAAAGGTGACCATCGGCTCTGCCCGAACGCCACCAAGACCACGAGCGGCAAGACTCCGGGAGCAGACCTCATCACGGCGTTTGCGGCGCTCAGCAACTCGCTGTGTTCGTGCAATCCACAGGCGGGCGGCGCCTGCAGCTTCTCGTCGGCAACAGCTGCCTGCGCGACCAAGAGCTTCGACAACCATGCAGCCGAGGTGGCTTCGCAATTGCCCTGCATGCAGAAGTATGTGAGCGCCCAACAAGCCTGCGTCAACAACGCCAAGTGCGTGCAGAACGAGCTCCAGAAATGCGATTTCGCGGTTTGGGCCGCGAGCAGCCAACAGTCTGGATCGGGGGACCCGTTTGCGAAGGCCTGCGGCGCGGTCCCAACCGCCATCAACAGCGAGATCAATGCGTGCGGCGGCGGAACCGACGCTGGCGCGAGCTCCGTCGAGGTCTTCCAGTGCGTCACCGGCGAGCAGCTTCTCAAGGCGCAGCTCTGCAACGGAGTGAATGACTGCAAGGACGGCGGCGACGAGGGCAGCATCTGCTCGATGTGCGCCGACGGTGTCGGCAAATACTACTCGCCTGCCCGCTGCGACGGTCACAACGACTGCGCCGACGCAAGCGACGAGACGGGCTGCCCGTCCAAGGCCTAGTTACGAACGCTCACGAACGCTTACAAACGCGCGAATTTGATATCGGAAACAAGCGAGGAATGATGACGAAAGTTCGAGTTGGATCGGTCGGCGTGCTGGCCCTCTTGGCAGGCTGCTGGGGAGGCAACGGTACGGGCACAGGCGGCGGCGGTGCTACCAACCAAGCGGCGGCCCAAGCCCTGACAAAGAGTGTGAGCTTCGTCGGCGGAACCCTGGAGGACGGAACGCTACCTCCGGAGACTGCGAGCGGCGTGACACTCACACCCGCAGCCGGGCAGACCATGCAGCCGGGCGACACCACGCTGATGACGTTCGACGTCGATAACTCGGACGACGCAGCCAACCCAGCGACGACAGCGCTCATCCAATTCGAGGATGTGGCGCAGCACTTCGATGTCGTGCTGCAGGACTTCGCGCCAGTCGGCAGCGCTGGCTCGGGCGGCGTGGCCGGAACCAACGGCAGCGCTGGCTCGGGCGGTATGGCCGGAAGCGGGCGTGCCGGAAGCGGCGGCAGCAGTGGCAGCAGTGGCAGCGCTGGCTCGGGCGGCGTGGCCGGAAGCGGGCGTGCCGGAAGCGGCGGAAGCAGCGGCAGCGCAGCCGTTGGCGGCAGCAAGACGCGCCGTCGCGCGAGTCTCAGCTACACCGTCAAGGACACGGTCTGCGACAACCTTTGCGACACCACCTTCACACTCAAGCTGGTGCAAGCCGTCAAGCTCCAAGACGGCAAGGTCAGCTCGCACGCACAGGGCAGCATCGGCCTCGACTGCACGACCAAGGGCAAGCACAACTTCTGCGCCTCGGCGCCCGCCGCCACCAGTGGCACCGGCAGCATCGGCTCTCGCTACAGTGCAGCGTGGCAGGCCTATATGACGGCAGTCTGCAAGTGCAGCGGTGGCGGAGCCACCTGCAGCACACAGATCGACCCGATCTCCAAGTGCTACGGCACAGTGTTGGACAAACACGCGGCCGAGCTACAGACGCAGTCTTCCTGCCTGCTGACCGGTCTGCAGACCGCTACCCAATGCTTCAACAAGAGCGACTGCTCGTCGACGTCCATCAGCTCCTGCGCCGGCTCTTTCGGAGCTGCGGGGCCGTCCGGCGGCGGCTCATCAACGAGCTGTGGCTCCATTCCCACCAGCATCCAGAACGAGATCAACACTTGCGCTTCCAACGGCGGAGTGACCAGCGGCAGCGGTGGTTACGGCGGTTCGAGTAGCTCGGTGCCGACCACCTACTACGACGCGGGGCTCCCCCCATCGGACGTCACGGCTGGCAAGGGCGGAAGCGGTGGCAGTGCAGGAGTAAGCGGCACCGCGGGCGCGTTCGGCATTGCCGGCAGTGGCGGCTATTCCGGCGCTGGCGCCATCGCCGGCCGCGGCGGCAGTGGCGGCAGTGGCGGCAGTGGTGGCTCTGCGGGTGCCAGCGTACCCGTGGATGCCGGCGCGGTGATGGGCGTGTGCCCATCGGGAATGACCTGCCAAGTCAATGCCATGTACGGTCGCCTCTGCACCCTTGCCGGGGCGCTGCCGGACTGCAGCGCACCACCTTGCGTGGCTCAGCCCGCCACCGGAGCCTGTGTGACGAGCGTGACCCCCAATTTCTGCGCGATTCCGTGCCAGTAACTGGCGTCGCCTAGCGCCCAGCTCGGCTGTTGCGGTCACCCCGCAGCAGCCGAGTGGCGCGCGTGACCGGGTGCTTATGTCTGCGGCAAGGAGCCGACATGAGCGCAGAGCCAGAGCGTCAGGGCGTCGAAGCCATCGACCACGTCTACACGGCGTTGCGCACCGGTGCGCTCTTGGTTGGCGTCGCGTATGCGTATCTCGGCACCGGGCAAGGTGCGCCGCGCGACTCCGTGCTCACTGGGTTCGGCGTCTTCGCTGCCTACGGCATGCTCGCGTATGTGCTTGGTTTCCGGATGTTGGCGTCTGGACGGCAGCACTTGTTCTATGGGCTGCTGGGAGCGGCCGACCTGGCGTTCGTGCTCTACCTGATGCACCTGACCGGCGGCGTCCACAGCCCCTTCTATCGGGCGCTCTACCTCTGGGTCGCCATGCCCGCGTTTCGCTACGGACTGCGCACCGGCACGCTGGCGTCGGCGGTCGCCTTCGTCGCGTTCGTGTGGTTCTTCGCCAGCAGCGAGCATGACCCATGGACCTTGCTCGTGACCTCTGGCGGCATGCTCTTGCACGGCCCGATGATCGGCTACCTCATCGATCGGGATCGAGCGCTGGTGCGGCGGCTGCGACAGGCCGAGGCACCGGCTCCCACGGCACGCACGGTGGCGGGACTCGCTTCAGGCAGCGGCCAGGCCGCGCCGGGCTGATCCCCGCACACCCGTCTCTGCCAGCGCCTCTGCGCAGCCCGCCTCACGCGGGACCAACCGAGATCCTTGTGCTAGGGTCGGCGCTCCTATGCAGCTCTTCCAGTGGCTAATTCACTTCATCCGCGACCCGGCCTACATCGCCCAGCTCGGCTATCCCGTGCTGATGCTGATCATTTTCATGGAGACCGGCGCCATGGTCTTCTTCCTGCCGGGGGACTCGCTCCTGGTCACGGCGGGTGTGTACGCGGCCAGCGGCCATCTGAACCTGCTCTGGCTGAACCTGCTGCTGATCCCGTGCGCGATCACCGGCGATGCGGTGTCGTACTTCGTCGGCAGTAAGACCGGACCCCTGCTCTTCAATCGCCCGCGCTCACGCATCTTTCGGCCTGAGCATGCCCTGGCTGCGAAGGCGTTCTACGACCGACACGGCGGCAAGGCCATCATCATGGCGCGCTTCATGCCCGTGCTTCGCACCTTCGTGCCGGTGATCGCGGGCATCGCCGAGATGCCCTATCGCCGCTTCGTAATCTTCAACATCATCGGCAACGCCTCCTGGGTCTCGTCGATGACGCTGCTCGGTTACTTCGTTGGCAAGACACCGCTCGGCAAGCACATCGAAGTCGTGATCATCGGCGTGGTCACACTCTCCATCATGCCGGGC
>JADGRG010000494.1 GCA_017881145.1 Sandaracinaceae bacterium
GAGCTGCTCGGACTCCACAACAGCAAAGGAGTCCTCGTTGTGGTTACGCTTCCTACCGACGTCGGTCGTGCCGGCAGATAGGACGCGTGCTTGGCCTGGCACGAAGCAATTCCTCCAGAATTATCGAAAAAAGCTAGCAGTCCGAGGTGTTGCAAGTCAACCAACCTGCACGAAGGCGGGTCGCGGTGGCTGCGGCACAGCGTGAGGGTAACCCAAAGCTGAGGTACTTTGTGCTAGTCCTGTGCGTGCGCGACCGGGCTGGGCACAAAGAGGGTGCTCGGCGGGCGCCGCAGGTCGGGAGCTCATACGGTGGCGCTATCCTCGGAGCTGGTCGGTGAGCTGCAAGAGTTGCTCGGTGCCGCTCGTGCCCATCTAGAGTGGGAAGAACAGCTCGGCGGACCAGGGCTTGCCGTGGGAAGTGCGCCGGCCTCGGTGGTGGCGGCTGCTCCCGTCGGGATGCTGCAATCCGTCGCCGAGCCGGCAGCGAGCGCGGCGGCAGCTTTTCAGCCGCCGGCGAGCGCCGCAACCATCCCCCAACCCTTCGCAGCTCCTTCCGCGCCGACGCCCACTGTGACCGTCCCACACGTTCCGGGCAGCGCCGAGGAGCGCGTGCATGGACTCGCGGCGCTGGCTCAGGAAGCCGCTGCGTGCACTGCGTGTGTCCTGCCCGAGGGCCGCACCAAGAGCGTCTTCGCTCGCGGCAACCCGCAGAGCGAGATCGTGTTTGTAGGTGAAGGTCCAGGGCGTGACGAGGACTTGCAGGGCGAGCCTTTCGTGGGTCGTGCCGGCCAGCTCCTCGACCGCATGATCGTTGCCATGGGCTACGGCCGCGACGATGTTTACATCTGCAACGTGGTGAAGTGCCGGCCACCGGAGAACCGCACGCCGCGTCCCGAGGAGGCTCTGGCGTGCCAGAAGTTCCTGCTCCCGCAGCTCGAGTTGGTGGCGCCGAAGGTGATCGTGGCTCTGGGGCGTTGCGCTGCGCAGGCCCTGGGCGCTGCCCATCCGAGCGGGGCGTGGCGGGGTCGCTGGTCCGAGTGGCACGGCGTGCCGACGATGTCGACCTACCACCCGGCGTTCCTGCTGCGCAGCCCCGAATTCAAGCGCACGGTTTGGGAAGACCTCCAGCTGGTGATGGCACGCCTCGGCAAGCCTCCCGCCAAGCGCGCCACCTAGGAGCGCGCTTTGCTGCTTGGCGCACCTCCATGCTGGGTCTAAAGTGGCTGCTTGTAATGAGCACGCTCCCGCCACGCACCTTCGAGCCTTTGGCTGCGGCCGAGCAGAGCGCTGCTGCACCGCAGGCCAAGCCGCCCAAGCCGGCTCGCAAGCGCATCGAGGCGGACGACGGTGACATCGAGCTGCCCGAGGACGGGAGCGACGAGGATACGCTCGGCGCGGTCGATGAAAACTGGGACCCCGACGACGACTCGGATCTGGGGCTGGACGGAGAAGACGAGCGGGAGGAGGTCGGCCTCGACACCGCGACCGGGCCCGATGACGCGCTCGATACAGACTCTGACCTCGACGATTCGGGCGAGGGCGTGCGCTGGACGGCCGATAACGAAGAGGCTGAGGATCTCCCCGGTGCCGATGCGGACCTCTTGGACGGTGAGGAATACGGCTGGACCGGCCCGGAAGACACCCAGGACGATGACGACGACTTCGACCCGGGTATCGCAGACGACGCTCCAGTCAGTCTGGACGACGGGGGCGCGGAAGGCGTCGACGACGATACCGAGCTCGATGACTACGATCTCTCGATTCTGCCGGCCATGGACGCCGACGCCGAGGAAGAAGCCGATGAGATCAGCGCTGACGCGCTCGACGACATGGCCGACGACGCAGCCGCCGACGAATCGGTCGTGGAGGTTGCGGCGGGGCTGAGCTGGCAGTTGCTTCCACTGCGGTCCGTGCGCCGCACCGAGCTGGCAACCCTGGGAGCGAAGGTGCAAGCGCTGGCCGTTGCTGCGGGGCACGTGGTGCTTTGCAGCGATGCGGTGTATCGCGTGGGTGCTGCCGGTTTGCGGCCAGCTGGGCTCTCGCTCGAGGGCCAGCACGTGACGGGTCTCGCCGTCTGTGAGCACGAGGGACACCTGCGGATCGCGCTGGCGACGGGCGCAGCGCTCTACGTGAGCACCGGGGCGACAGGCCCAGGTTTCGTCGAGCAAGGTTTCGTCGAGCACAAGAGCGCGCCCGGGACGCTACCGGAGCAGCTTGGCTATACGGTGAGCGCTCGCGGCGTGCGCTTATGGGCGCTCGGCCTGCGCGGTGTGCTCGAGGTCAGCGATGACGATGGTGCCACGTTCTCGGATCTGAGGCTCGCGGCCCGGGCTTCACAGCTCGCTACCGACGGCGTGCGCCGGGTGGTGGCTCTGGCTCCCGCCGCGCGAGACGCCTCTGTGGCGCAGGTGTTTCGCTCGAACGATGCCAGCGGGCGTTTCGTCGGCAGCGAGGTGCGTGCGCTAGGCGCGGACGCTGCGCACGCGTCGGATGCGGTCACGGCTCTGGTTGCGTGCCGCGATGCGCTGCTCCTGTCGTGTGATGGACGAGCTCTCTGCGGCACCGACGACCAGCACTTCGTCGAGGTCGCAGCAGGTAGTCGGTGGCCGGCGGTGCTGCTCGATGAGGACGACGAAGTGTTCGTGTACGCCTGCGTGCCGCACGGCGCGAAGCTGCTCTTGGTGCGAAGAGCGGTGCGGGATACCACGCGCGAGCCGATGGTCGTGACGGTGCTCGACCCAGCGCAGCTCGGTGAGCCGCGTGCGCTCGTCGCTTCCTATGCCGAGGGGTTCGTGACGCTGCATCTGGCCACCGACACGGCGCTGCATCGGATCGAGGCCAGCCTCGACGGCGAAGAGCTCGCATGACCGAGCCCGAAGTTGTGCCCGGGCAGCTGGATGCGCGCAGCGCGCTGGCCAAGGGTACGAGCGTGGTCGATGCCGCGGAGATTCGGCGCATGCTCGGTCTGCCGGCAGACGCAGAGGACAAGGAGCTGGCGCGCGCCCTGGTCGTGCGCGTGGTGCGCGATGAAGTCGCGCAGCTCGGCTCCGAGATCGCTCAGCACCGGCCCAGCCGAGAGCAGCAAGACGTCAGCGTGATCGTGGCGCAGCGTGCTTCCTATCTGGCGCGGATGCCCGTCACGACTTCGGCCGGGGGCCTCAGCATCGCCAGCCTCGGCGACGTGCGCACGCTGCTTGCCGTGCTGCGCGCTGGCGCTCTCTCTCAGCGTCGTGCCGCCGTCAGCCGCATCGGTGAGTTGCTCACCAGCGATGCGGATATGCCTTCCCCATTTCGCAAGCTCGCCATCGACACGCTCTGCAGTCTGCGCCGCATCGACCTCGCCTACGAGGTGGCGCACGTGCTGCAAACGCTCTCTGGCGCCGAGGGGCGGGCAGCGCGCGCCGAGCAGAAGGCCTGGCAGGAGCTGCTGAACAGGGTCGAGGCGCGGGTCCACGCCTTCTGGGACGAACAGGAAGGCGAAGAGCCGATCACAGCGCTGCACGGCGAGGAGCGCGCGCACCTGCTCTCGCGCGCGCGAGACCTTCCCGAGTCCGTGCTGCGGCATATCGCTGCGGTGATCGAAAATACCGACGGTGCAGCCGACCCCGCGCAGCAGCGCACGCTGGTGGCGGCGATCGAGCCGGGTGGCGATCCGCGGCTCGTGCCCTCGCTGCGCTCGGTGATCGAGGGCCACGACGCGGAGCTCTTTGCTCCGGCCGTGCGTTGCCTCTCTTGCATCGGCGATGTCCGGGCGCATGCGCTGCTCAAGGATGCTTACGACCGGTCGGCTCGGGCCGAGGAGCGTTTGCTGCTGGCGGCTGCGCTGGGTGCGCTCGGCGACGCACGCGGGCTTGGCTACGCGCGCGAGACGCTCTCCCTCGGCGACCCCGCGCTGATCGGTGGAGCGCTGGATGCGCTGGCCGAGCTCGGTGGCACCGACGATGTCCAGCGCATCGCCGAGTTCTTGGAGAACGCTGACGAAGCCATCGTGCGCTCAGCGGTGGTGGCACTCGGTCGCATCGCGGACAGCCGAGCCCTGGTGCCGCTTTCACGTCTGCGGGAACGTGCTCGTCGCTCCGCGCTGCGAGCCGAGATCGAGGAAGCCACCTCGGCGATTCATGCACGCATGGAGCTGCTGGGCGAAGAACCGACTCCGCACGATGCGGCCTCAGCCACCTGGGACACCACCCGACACGCTGCACGCACGCTCGCCCACTCGCGCGACCCAGCCTTCGTTCGAGCTCGCGCGCTAGGCAACTATTTCTTGGGCTACCTGTGGCGGACGCTGGGTTTGCGCGATCGCGCCATCGCACGCTTCGAGTCTGCCGCCGCGCTGCGTCCGGGTTGGGTCGAGCCGGTGGTCGTGATCGCGGTTTTGCGAGGTCGGCACGGCGAGATCGCGCATGCGCTCTCGGCTTTCCGGCGGGCGCTCGAGATTGACCGCTCTTACATCGAGAATCATTCGCTGGCGATCACGGCCATGGCGCAAGCTTTCTTGCGCCGCGCTGAGGCGGTCGACCGCGAAGGCCGCGCCGACATCGCTCGCGGTCTGGTCGAGGAGATCTTGGCGTGCGACCTGCGCAAGGCGGCAGCTGGCGTGCGCTCCGCGCTGCAGGAGCGCAGCGACGCGCACAGGACGCAGGCCCGCTGACATGGAAGCGTTCAGACATGCGGCCCGAAAGGCATTGCGCGAGCTCGGTGCGGCCGCGCCGCCCGCGTTGGGTCACATCGAGCGCGCGAACTTCGACGTGCGGGTCGGCGGTGAGAGCGAGTTGGTCTCGCTGCGTGCGGGGCAGAGTGGCCTGGTCTCGAGTTGCAGCTGTGGTCGCGCCGGCTGTGCGCATGTCCAAGTCGCGTTGCGCTTTATCTCGGGTGTGGCGGAGCCAGAGGTCGCCAGCGTGGCGGCGGCGGGGCCGACCGCGTCGGAGTTTCGACCGAGCATGTCGGCGCCATTGCGCAAGGCTGACGACGGGGCTCGTGCCGAGCCGCTGGCTCGCCCTGCGCTCAGCGAAGTGCTCGACGATTTGGTGACCGCAGCGGTGCGCACCGGAATCACCGCCGAAAACGCCGTCTCGGTGCAGGAGACCATCGACCGGCTCTTGCACCTCGCAGGCACGCCTTTGCCGCTTGGCGTGGGCCGCTTCGTCGGGCGCCTGCGCTACGCGCTCGAGACCGCCGACGTCGATCTCAGTGCCGAAGTGCTTGCGGCTGCCAGTGCGCTCGCCAGCGATCTGTGCGCGAGTGAGCCTTCGGCCGAGGCAAGGGCGCGCGTCATCGACTGGATCGGCGCGCCCCGCGGCGATGAAGAGCGGGTCGGCCGTGTCAGCGACCGCATCTTCCTGGAAGTGGCGCGCGAGTGGGTGCACGGCACGGAGCGTGCGCAAATCGAACGCCGCTACCTGGTCGACCTGGGTTCGGGCGACGTGTATCGGGAGCAGCGCGTGCGCCGTGCACGCGGAGCTTCGGTCGGGCCATGCCCGCGACTCATCGACGTGGGCCTGGCGGAGGTCGACCTCGGCATCGCACCGCGCTGCATCCGGCTGCTGCAGTACACCAGCTCGCTGCGCATCGAGCGTGGCCATTGGGACAGCTTGCTGGCCTGGACCGAGCGAGACTTCGGCGCGCTCGTTCGCAGCTATCGCGAAAAGGCGCAGGTCTTCTTCTCGCTAGCTGAGCCGTTCGCGCTGGTTTCGCCAGCGACGATGTCGCGTGGTAGTCAGCTCGCACTCGTGGACGCGCAGGGCACGACGCTCCTCCTCGACACCAATCAAGATCCCGGCGCCTACCGCCGCTTCGAGGAGCTGACCCTGGATGCGGTGCCGGTGTGGGTCGCGGGACGCCTGGTCGATCGCAACGGGCATTTGATGCTCGTGCCCCTCAGCACGGCTATTCTGCGAGGCGACAAGCTCTGTCACGAGCGTCTGTAACGAGCACAGGGAGGCGTTGATGTCGTTGGACCAGAAGCTGCTTACGACTCGCGCCGCGACCGAGCACGGTGGCGCCGACAAATACCACGCGAAGAACGCCGAGGAGGGCAAGCTCTTCGCGCGTGAGCGCATCGCGCGCTTGATCGATCACGGGAGCTTCGTGGAGGACGCGCTCCTCGCCAACCACTCGGCGGGTGACTTGCCAGCGGACGGCGTGATCACCGGCACCGCGCTGATCGACGGACGTGTCGTCGCCATCCTGGCCAACGACTCGACGGTGAAAGCGGGCTCCTGGGGTCGGCGCACCGTGGAGAAGATCCTGCGCATCCAGGAGACGGCCGAGAAGCTCTCCGCGCCGCTCTTCTATTTGGTCGATTCGGCAGGCGCGCGCATCACCGATCAGATCGAGATGTTTCCCGGGCGTCGCGGCGCGGGACGAATCTTCTACAACCAAGTGCAGCTGAGCGGGCGTATCCCGCAGATCTGCGTGCTCTTCGGCCCGAGCGCTGCGGGTGGCGCTTACATCCCCGCGTTCTGCGACCTGGTGATCATGGTCGACAAGCACGCCTCCATGTACCTCGGCTCACCGCGCATGGCCGAGATGGTGATCGGTGAGAAAGTGACGCTGGAGGAAATGGGCGGCGCGCAGATGCATTGCGGCGTCTCCGGCTGCGGCGATCTGCTGGCCACCGACGAAGCGGAAGCCATCGCGCTGGCGCGGCGTTACATCGGCTATCTGCCGAATAACGCCAGCGAGTTACCCAAGACCACCGAGGCGCGCGAGCCGCTACGGTCTGGCAAAGCACTCGAAGAGCTCATTCCCGCCGACGAGACCAAACCCTTCGACATGATGGCGGTAGTGCGCGAGTTGGTCGACGCTGAGAGCTTCTTCGAGATCAAGCCCAGGTACGCGCGCGAGCTGATCACGGGCTTCGCTCGCATCGAGGGCCGGGTGGTGGGGGTCGTCGCCAATCAGCCGAAGTGGCTGGGTGGCGTGCTCTTCGTGGACAGCGCCGACAAGGCCGCGCGTTTCATCGGTCTGTGCGATAGCTTCAACGTACCGTTGCTCTTTCTCGCCGATGTGCCGGGCTTCATGATCGGCACCAAGGTCGAGCGTCAAGGCATCATCCGCGCCGGCGCGAAGATGATCGCTGCGGTCAGCGAAGCCAGCGTGCCCAAGCTCAGTGTGGTGGTGCGCAAAGCCTACGGCGCCGGGCTCTACGCGATGTGCGGGCCAGCGTTCGAGCCGGATGCCTGCCTTGCGCTGCCACAGGCCTCGATCGCCGTGATGGGCCCAGACGCCGCTGTAAACGCGGTGTATTACAACAAGATTCAGGAGCGGCCCGAAGGTGAAGAACGCAAGCGCTACGTGCAGGAGCTGCGCACCGAGTACCGAGCTTCCATCGATATCTACAAGCTCGCGAGCGACCTGGTGGTCGACGCCGTGGTACCAGGTGGTGAGCTGCGCGCCGAAATCGCCAGGCGCTTCTCGCGCCACCCGACGACCGTGCCGTCGCGACGCAAGAAGCACATGGTTGCGCCGATGTGAGAGCGGGCTAGCGCCGATATCAGGCCGCGCGAGTGCCGCGCGTGTCGTTGAGATAGGCCGCGTGCACCCAGCCGACGAAGCGGGCAACGGCCTTCACGACGGCGTCGGTGCGCGTGGAGTGGTAGATGTCGAAGGCGTGGTGGCCGAACGGGATCTCGGCGTAAGCGACCGGGTTCTGAGAGATCTCGCGCAAGCTCTGGGCGAAAGCGCGAGCGTCTGCGACCGCCACCACGTTGTCGGTCGCGCCCTGGATCACGAAGAACGGTGGCGCGTCGGTACGCACCAAAGACATCGGTGACGCCGCCTCGAACGCTTCTCGGTCCTGGGAGTGGAGTTTCTTGAGCACCCAGGCGCTGACCAACCTGCGCAGTCCAGAGTTCAGCTGGTGGCCGTGACGGTCGGTGAAATCGTAGACACCATAAAGTGGCACGCAGCCGCGCACGCTGGTGTCGACGTGCTCGAAGCCAGGCTGATAGCGCGGATCGTTGGCGGTGAGCGCGACCATCGCCGCGAGGTGCCCGCCGGCAGAGCCGCCAGTCACGATCACGCACGCGGGATCGCCGCCATACTCCGCGATGTGTTCGCGGATGAAACCGAGGGCAAGCTTCGCGTCAATCAAGTGCTCGGGCCAAGTGGCACGTGGGCTCAGCCGGTAGTTGATGGAGACGCAGACGCAGCCTTGCGACGCGAGCGAAAGCAGCATCGGCAGCGCCTGCTGTCGCTTGTGACCGGTGAACCAACCGCCGCCGTGGATCTGCAGGACCACTGGCGCGTTCGAGCAGCCGCGCTTGGGCGTGTAGACATCGAGCAGATGCCGGACGCCAGCGCCTTCCGCGTAGCGAATATGCAGGTGGCTTCGGACTTCGGGGTGATCGCTCACGAAGGGCCATAGCCACCACAAGATCGGTGCTTCGGGTGGTCCGTCCGCGGGCGTCTTCGTCAGCGCGTCTCCGAGCGCGTCGCGCAGCGCAGCATCGAGCACCAGCGATGCCTTGCGCGCCGAGCTCGCGAGGTGCAAAAGGCCGACCCAGGAGCAGAGGTCGAGCGCGAGGCCGAGCCAGCCGGGCCAGTGCGAGAGTGCGCCGGCGTTGGCGAAGAGTGCGGTGGTGACGAGCTGGATCGCCAGGTGGTGCAGCGGCAGCTCAGCCGTCAGCCAGCCGCACAAGAAGCTCGGCACGAGTAACAGGCGAACACCGCGGATTGGCCAGTAGGCGTTGGCCGTCAGTCCAGCAAAGACGCACGAAAGCACCAGGAAATACCAGGACAGCATGGCCCGACATTGTAGTGGAACGCGTCCTACTCGCCAGTGCTGCTCATCAGACGAACGAGAGAAGCTTACGTCCCTGAAGGTTTCCGTAGCGGTGATAGGCGATGGAGACGCTCTGCTCGACGAAGTAGTGCAGCAGCTCGATGCGGCCACAGCTCAACACCGCTTCGCATGCCACGTGGACGCCGCTCTGATCGGCTGCCTGAAGCAGCGCCGGCTCGACCGTGCCGAGCGCGCGCACGCGCTTGATGCCTCGCGAGAGCCGTGCCGCCGCCGCAGCCGGGCTCTCCGTCACGACCGAAATGGCAGAAAGTGCCGAGAGCCAGGGCGCGCGCTCCGTGTGTGCGGGATCGACGCTGAGCGTGATGCTCACCGAGGCTGTCAGGGCAGCCACGCAAGCGAGCAGCGCATCGCCAAGCGCAGCGTCGGCTGCCGCACGCACCAGCATTGGCGAGCAGCTTTGGTAGCGGAAGACATTGACCTCACCGAGCACCGCGCTTGGGTCGTGGTTGCGCGAGAAGTGCGCGAGCAGCGCGTGGGCGTAGGTGCAGGCCGCACGGGCCAGCCGCTCGTGATCGAGGGC
>JADGRG010000045.1 GCA_017881145.1 Sandaracinaceae bacterium
CGGCTCGCACCATTGGCCCAGCTTGGGCTTGGCAGAATCCTGCTCGCTGCCGGCAAGCCGGCCGACGCGCTGGTGCTCTTCCGGAGCGTCGCAACCAGCCAGGATGCGGCCGTCGCCGAGCATGGTCGCTTCTACGGCGGCGTCGCGAGCGAGCGGCTGGGCCAACACAGCGAAGCCATCACGGCGCTCACTCCGATGGTGGGACGCACCGTCGATCCGGCAGACACAGCCCTCTTGCTCTCGACGCTTGCCTCCGCTTACGAAAACTCTGGGCACGTCGTCGAAGCGATTGCCACTTTGCAGTCGCTCACGGAAGAGACCTCTCCGGCGGCCGAGCGCGAGGCCGCCCGGGTGCACATCACTGAGCTCAGCGTCAAGCAGGCAAACCCTGCGGACATCCGACGTTTGATGGAAACGCTCGACGCAGACAGCTACGCCTTTCGGCAGGTGGCCTTGCGCGCGGTGCGCGACGCCGACGCGACCCACGACCACGAGCGCACTCGCGAGTTGCTCGCGTTGCTCAAGCAACACGGCGTCACGTTCAACGACGAGCTCGCAGCGATCGCACAGCGCGCCGAGCGACCGAGCGATGCCAATCCGGCGGCGATCGGGGCCATCCTTCCACTGAGCGGGCGGGCGCGCCGAGTCGGAGAGTTGGCTCTGCGCGGCCTCATGCTCGGCGCTGGGTTGCCGGCGCGCGCTACCGGAGACGAACACGCTGCCCAGCTGATCTTTCGCGACGACGCCGGCAGCGCCGAGCAAGCAGTGGAAGCGGTGAACGAGCTGGTGTCGGTGCACCGCGTGATCGCGATCATCGGCCCGATGGACGCACTGGTCGCGCTCGCAGCTGCCAAGCGCGCGCAGGAGCTCGGCGTGCCGATGATCGCACTGACCCCGGGTGGCGCGCTGCCCAGTGTTGGGCCGATGATCTTCCGCTATTTCACGACACCGCTCGCCGAAGCCGAAGCGCTGGTGAAGCAGGCCAAGGCACGAGGTGCACGGCGCTTCGCCGCGCTGCACCCCGACAACGCCTACGGCGAGACGATGCTCGCCGCGCTGCGGGAGGCCGCGCAGGCTGCCGGTGCAAACGTGGTGGTCGCCCAAAGCTATCCGCCCACGGCGACCTCGTTTGGCACTGCGGTCGCTCGCCTGGCCAAGAGCGACTTCGACGCGCTCTTCGTTCCCGATGCCGCGCGCATGCTCGCGCTGATCGCGCCAGCGCTCGCCGCTTCGGGCCTCTGGAGCACGCCCGCCGGACAGAGCGCCCCGAGCGGTGGCCGCGCCATCGCTCTTCTCGCACCCAGCAGCGCCTACGACATCATGTTGCCACATCTCGCTGGACGCTATCTGCAAGGCGCGCTCTTCTCGGTGCCCTTCGATGCCGAGGCAGCCAACGGCTCGGAACACGACTTCGTCGAAAGCTACAAGCAGCAGTTCAGCGCGTCGCCGGATGCCTTCTCGGCTTTCGCCTACGACGCCTACAAGCTCGTGCGCAGCACGGTCGACGCGGGCGCCAAGACACGGGCCGACCTCGCAGCGCGCTTGCCAGCGAACAAGACCGCCGGCCTGGTCGGGCCTGGCGCCGGCTTTGGCGCATCGCGCGAGCCCGCGAAGCCGACACGTTTGGTCGAGCTCAGAGGCGAGGGCTTTGTCCCGGCCAACGGCGCCGAGCCATGACGTGACGTGGAGCGTCGGAGCAGAGAGTGCGCTCGCGCTTCAACGCATCAGGAAGACCAGCAAGCCGAGCACAGCGATGCCGATGGCGACGCCGACCAAGACCTTGCCCTTGCCTGCGTGGCCGACCACTGGGCGCAGGTTGGTCGAGCTTTCGACAGACGGACGCGCCGGCGAATATTCCGCGGCCACCTGGCGCGGTGACTTCGCTGCGGCGGCAGCGGATTCTGCGACGCGCGGAGCTCTCTGCTGCGCAGGCTGCTGTGCCGCATGCGGCACAGGCTTTGCGGCCTGCGGCGCCTTCTCTGCGCGCGGCGCTAGCGCAGGAGCGGGCGCGAGGCTCTGCCCGAAGGGTTTGGGCGCGGGTGGAGTCGCGGCGGCGAGCGCTCGTGCAATCTCGGCCTCGGGCTTCTGGGCCCACTCGGCGACCGTTCCTTGTAACCCGTAAGCCGTCAGCATGGCTTCGGCAAACTGTGTCGCGCCCGCGTAGCGCAGCTTCTTGTCTTTGCGGATCGCCTTGTCGACTACGTCGTCGAGCGCAGGCGGCGAGGATCGATTGATCGAGCTCGGCGCCGCAGGAGACTCGTTCATGATCTTCATCAAGATCATGGCGACGTTCGGCGCATCGAACGCGACCTTGTTCGTGATCAGCTCGTAGAGAATCGCGCCCAAGGCGAACACATCCGAGCGCTGATCGACGTCGGCGGCGCCCATCGCTTGCTCGGGCGACATGTAATACGGCGAGCCGAGCGTGGTGCCGATCGCGGTGAGCTTCGCGCCGGTCTCCATCTGCAGCTTGACGGATCCAAAATCCAACACGCGCACGTCGGCGCCATCCGGCGTTTCGCAGAGGAAGATGTTGTCGGGCTTCAGATCGCGATGGATGAAACCGAACGAGTGCGCATGGTCCAGGGCCGAGGCCGTCTGGGCAACGACACGCACGATGCGTTCCTTGGCGATGTGCTCTTTGGCGGCGAGCGACTTACGAAGCTCCTGCCCTTGCAGATACTCCATGGTGAGGAAGAAGGAGCGGTCCGGGGTCTCACCGAACTCGAGCACCTTCACCACGTGCGGATGCTGCATCTCACGCGCCGTCTCGTATTCGCGCTTGAAGCGTTCGACTGAGACGTTGTCGCGCGCCACGTTGTCGTGCAGCACCTTGATGGCAACGCGCGCTTTCGTCTCTGGATGGCGCCCCTCGAACACACGCCCCATCGCGCCATCGGCCACGCGAGCCACCACGATGTAGCCGCCGAGCTGCTTGCCCAAGCGCGCATCGAAGTCATCGGAAGTCTGGTCTTCGACGACGATCGAACCATCCTCGCCACAAAAGAAGACCTCGTTGGGAAAGGTTCTCGCGCAGGTGGGACAGGTACGGCTCACGGAGGAAGATCCTATCGAAGCGCGCGCGGCGGGGCAACGCGGAAAGCCATAGCAACCAAGCACCTACACACGAAGGATCAACCGCGACGCCCCCCCGCGGGGGATGTAGGCCCACGCAGCGGCACCCTCAGTCCCGCACCATCCAACCGTCTGCGTTCGGGTCGTGGACCAGCGTCAGCTCCTGCCCTTCCGCAGTGCGCACGCGGAAGCAGACCACCTCGTCTCCGCTCTCACCGGAAGGCTCGGTCCAGCGCCCGAGCACGTCCGAGATCAGCACGCGCACGACGCCGTCACGGAAACCGTCCGGGGCGTACTTCCAGCCGGGTGAGGCGCGAACACGCACCGACAAGCGTTTACCCGACCCCTCCCAGGGGGGCGCCTCGATCCCAACTTCGTTCCGGAATTCGGCGCAAAGCACGGCCACCGCAGCGCGGAGCTGCGCGCGATCGAAGCCTGGCGCCAAGAGCACGACGAGCACGTAGTCACCGCCGAGTCGCTGCACCCAAAGGTCGCGCTCGGAGGCCGAGATCTCCAGCACGATCGGCTCTCCGAGGCCGACCTTCTCCTGCGAGCCGGTCAGCACGTCCATCATCATCAACATGTGCGCCGCGTTCACCTTCGCGTCGTAGGGA
>JADGRG010000495.1 GCA_017881145.1 Sandaracinaceae bacterium
ATCGTCACCCCGCTCATGCGGCTACAGGATCCGGACTACACGAAGATACTCCTGGTCACGCTGGCGGAGACGACACCCGTATCCGAAGCGGCTCACCTGCAGGCCGATCTTCGGCGCGCTCAGATCGAACCGTTTGGCTGGGTCATCAATAGCAGCCTCGCAGCTGCGGGCACCACCGACCCCTGCCTCAAGCAGCGTGTTGCGGCGGAACTCGAGCAGATTGAGAACGTGCGCGCACGCCACGCCAAGCGGGTTGCGATCGTCCCGTGGATGATCGACGAGCCTGTGGGGCCGGCTCGTTTGCTCGCTTTGGCGCGCTTTGCGCCCCGTAGAGGTAGCCCGCCCCAAGTGGTTGCGTACGCAACCATCTCAGCTACTATGCAAGGCGTACGATGTCGAGGAGCGACCCCGCGTCCCAGGCCGACGAGCTTCGTCGTCTCATGCAGCAACTATTTCGGCGTTTCGGTGCGCTCGCGGCGGAGAGTACGCCGTGCGGCAAGCCGCTCTCGATCGCGCATGGGCACGCGCTGATGGTGATGCTGGCGAAAGGTGAGCTGTCCCAACAGGAACTCGGCACCGAGTTGGGCATCGACAAGAGCAACGTCGCGCGCCTGTGCGCGAAGATGGTGGATGCGGGCCATGTGGAACAGCGGTCGAGCGAGCATGACGGGCGCAGCCGAAGGGTGTCCCTCACCGGAGCAGGGAAGCGTCTCGCGCGCGAGGTCGACGCCGCCAGCGGTGCGCGTTTCGGCGCGCTGCTGAGCGCGCTGCCCAAGAGTCGCCGTGGTCTGGTGCTCGAAGCCCTGCAGCATCTGGTGGGCGCGCTCGATGCCGCTCCCCCTGTGGTGCTCGAGAACAGGAAACCCCGATGACCCGACATCTTCAGATCTTCGCTGCGTTCGTCACACTCCTCGGCGGTTGCAAGAATGAACCGCCACGCGTGCCCGCGTTGATCTCGATCGCCGAGGCGGCGCCGAGCGCGCCGCCGTCGGCAGCGGAGACGCTCGATCGAATGGACACACGTACGTCGGTGCCCCTCTTGCCAATGATGGCGAATCATCAGAAGCAGAACATGCGTGACCACCTCGCCGCCGTGCAGGAGATCGTCGCCGCGCTTGCGACGCAGGACTATCCTGCCATCGAGAAGGCAGCCGGACGCATCGGCTTCTCCGAGCAGATGGGCCAGATGTGCACGCACATGGGCGCGGCCGCGCCAGGTTTCACCGAGCAGGCGCTGAATTTTCATCACACGGCCGACGGCATCGCGGCGGCGGCGCACGCGCGGGACAGCGCGCGTGTGCTGAGCGAGCTTGGCGCAACGCTGCAGACATGCACATCGTGTCACGCCAAGTGGAAGCAGCAGGTCGTGGACGATGCGACGTGGCAGAAGCTCACTTCGTCGGCCCGGCCGACGCACACGGCGTCGCACTGACCCGACCTGCGTGCACCGCGTGGTTGTTCGCTAGCAGAAACTTCAACGGAACTACTCGGGCTTGCACTTCGCGTCAGTACAGCCGCCAGCGCGCCGATCGTCCGCGCCGCAGCATCCGGTAGACATCTTCTCTGCGTCGGTCACTCCGGCTGCACGGTCCTGCACGTAAGGCTCGCCGGTCTCGAGACTTCGCTCAGCGCGGGCCAGCTCTCGACCGAGATACGCGGCATGGTCAAGTCGAGTGACGAGGCCACGCTCCGCGATCGTGGTGTACAGGGCTGCGGGCGTTCGTCCTGTGACGACGGCGTCAAGGCTGCCGTCCGTGGTGTAGTGCTCGACCGCGAGCCGATGACGACCAATGTCCGGGTAGACGACGAAGAATCCCGCTGGATCCGGGATCAGGCACGCGGGCTCCTGGGCTGCGATCGATGGAAAGGTTGTCGCGTGAAGCGGCGCGACGACGGGGCCCGGTGCGCGAGCACCGAGGCGCTCGATCGTCGCGAGCACCCGCCCAAGGTCGGCGTCACCAATGAGGTCCATCACTTCAACCTGACCCAGGAACGCCTGGACCTCGTCCCTCGATACGTTCTTGAGAACCGGCCGTTTGCCCTTGGCTCCTACGATGCGGCCGTCGGCGTCGATGCCGTTGCGAACGAGCGCGAGCAGAGTTTGGCCTGGGAGATGGCCTATCGCCTGTTGGGTGTCCTCCCCGCACACGACGACAAACCGGATGTTGGGGTTCGCGAGGACGTTCTTGATCACCCGTTCGATGCCCAGGTTCTCCGTATGCAGCGTGCCCGCGATCGACAGCGCCGATGGCCGCCGCGCGACGAGTGCTGCCACGAGCTCACCCGAGTTGAGCGTGCACACGGCAACCGCAGCCTGGTAGCGAACCACCTCGAAGTCGCCCGGCAGAGGAGGCCAGCCCATGCGTTGCTTCGGAACCTCCGTGGGACAGAGATCGAGCGCCACGGACTGCTCGGGGAATGCCTCCGCGAAGGCGTTCGCAGCGCTGGCTGGGAAACAGACTGCGCAACCGAGGCAGTCGTATTTCTTCGGCACGAACGCGCGCCTCGCCTCGGCCAAGGGCTCGGAGAGCTGCTCCGCCGCGCTAGCCGTGGTCTCCAAGGCAGACACCGTCGATTGAAAACAGCCGCACGAGTGACACTTCTTCGCCGCGGTGGCTTCGGCGAGCTCGTCGCGGACGACCTGCAGCAGGCGCGCTCGCTCGAGTCCTGTGGCTTCGCTCAAATGGAGATGCGAACGTTCCATCACTCTCGTCCGGTGGTCTGACGCAGAGCCTGATGAACCACGTCGGCGACCAAGTCCGCATTGAATGATGGCCGACTGTAGCTTCCGTGCAAGCCTAGCCACCGGGCGGTGCCGGTCCACTCCACCGCGAAGCAGCGTGAAATACGGCCTTAGTCGGACGCCACGTCCATGTCGGAAGCCAACGCTGGGCCTTCCTTGCCCGGCAGCGCGAGCGAGAGACCGCCGGCAGCAAGCGCAAATCCAGCCGACGCCCACAGACACGTCACAAGTCCCG
>JADGRG010000496.1 GCA_017881145.1 Sandaracinaceae bacterium
ACGACGAATCGGCGTTCACGGGGACGGTGGCGACGAGGACGTCGCCGTTCGAGATGTCGGCGACGTAGGGGCTGGTAGCCCGCATTAAGAACACCGCCCAGTCTGTCAGCACCGCCGCGAGCCGCGGGGTGGGCGTGGCTACCTTCCAGAGGCCAGTGCCTCGGACGGATCACCTGGCCGTCCGGCCGCGTCACCGTCGCTAGTTTGTGGTCTGCCGTGTAGGTCCGGTGGGTCTGCGAGGCTGGACCGCCAACGACGGGCGGAGGAGGCACGTAGTCTTCCACGAGACTGGTCGGCGTGTACGTGATGCCGTGGCTCGGCTTCCCCGGTGGCGTGACGGAGATCATGTTTCCACCCGGGTCGAAACCGAGAGCTGTGCTCTGCCGCGCGGAGAAGATGGGGGGTCACGCAAGTTCGCGGTTTGGGCGATGAACGAAGCCGCTACGCGGCAGGCGCAGAAGCGCGCGCGAGGGTCGCGCCGAGAGCCTGACCGGCTGGGCAAGAGCCGCGTTCGATCGCGCGCGGGGTTATCGGCGACCCTGGCACAGCCGCACCCGAATCTCCGGGTGCTGGTCAGCCAGGAGAGCGTGGATGGGCAAGCACCGAGACAAGATGCAGCAGGACCTTGTGCTGCGAGGGTTTTCCAAGAGGACGTGCGAGAGTTACCTGCGATATGCGAGGGCTTTCGTGGCGCACTTTGGGCGGGCGTCGGCTTGAGCCGAAGCCAAACGTGGTCCACGCTGGAACGCTGGAATTGCCACCTTGACCGCGGTGCCCGCTATTTGCTACACGCGCGTTCCCTCGAAAACGTGAATTCCCCGCGATTTTCGCGCTACGAGGAATGGCGCTACGTAGCCATATACTTGACGTCACTGCATAATTTGGCAGACTCGCCGGCGCACTACATGGGGAGATTTCGATGAGTCAAGGAAATCGACCGCTGCTTTTAGAGCAGCTTGCGCGATATGCGTACCAGTGGAGCCCTGAGAAAGTTTATCCGCTTTCCTCCGGCGGGTTTAGCAATGAGTATCTCGACTGCAAGAGCGGGCTGAGCCGAGCCGAGGCGATGGCCGCGCTCGGCCCGCTGCTCTGTTCGATGCTCGATTCTTCGATCGCGGCGGTCGGCGGACTGACTATGGGCGCAGATCCGCTTGCAATGAGTGCAAGCCAAGCAAGCGCCCAGACAGGACGCGCGCTTCGTTGGTTCAGCGTAAGAAAAGACGCTAAAGAACACGGCCTCAGGAAGAAGATCGAGGGCTCTGTTCGCCAAGGGGAACGCGTCGCAGTGTTTGACGACGTCGTGACCAAGGGCGACTCGACCATCAAGGCAATCAAGGCGTGCAGAGACGCCGGGTTTGTCGTCGTCCAAGTGATCGTGCTGGTTGACCGCGAACAGTTTGATGGACTAGCCAAGGTCAGCCAAGAGGCAGGCTTTCCTGCTGTCGCGATCTTCAAGAAGAGCGAGATCGCAACGGAATGGCACCGTCTCAATCCGATGCAGAACGGTTTGCTCGCCACGGGCTGAAAGAGCTTCGCAGGAGACTAGCGAAGCAACTTGCCGGCGATTCAGTGGTCCGCGACTCCGTCACGAGGGTGGCTGTCCAGCCGAGCGTGACAGCTGGCGTGGCCCCGCTACGATCCTCGGCGACCGCGGCTCATGACCCTCGCGCTCGCGGCTACTTGCCGTGCTTGGTGGCTTCGAAGATCTCGCAGGCTTGCTTGACGCTGACGTTCTTGTGGATGATCGCTTGCAAGGCCTTGGCCACCGGCACCGGGTGCGGGCTCTGCCAGACATTGCGGCCCAGGTTGATGCCGACTGCGCCGCGCTGCATGCCGTCATGCACGAACTCGAAGACTTCCTTCTCGGTTTCGCACTTGGGGCCGCCCGCCATGATCACGGGCACCGGGCAACCGTTTACGACCTTCTCGAAGTTCTCGCACCAGTAGGTCTTCACCACGCGGGCGCCGAGCTCAGCGGCAATGCGGCAACACAGCCCCAGATAGCGCGCGTCACGCTTTTCCAGCTCGCGGCCCACAGCGGTCACGGCCATCACCGGGATGCCGTAGTCCTCGCAGGAGTTCACCATGGTGGTGAGGTTCTGCAGGGTCTGCTTCTCGTATTCGGTGCCGATGAACACCGAGATGCCGACGGCAGCTGCGTTCACGCGGATGACTTCTTCCACCGAGGTAGTGAGCACTTCGTCGCCGAGGTCCTTGCCGAGCACGCTGGTGCAGCCGGAGACGCGCAGCACGATGGGCTTGGTCTTGCACGGATCGATCGCAGCGCGCAGCGTGCCTCGGGTGCAGAACAACGCGTCGAAGTAGGGAAGCAGCGGCGCGACGGTCTGGCCTGGCTTCTCGATGCCGTGGGTCGGACCCTGGAAATAGCCGTGGTCGATCGGCATGAAGAAACACCGGCCAGCGGGCATGAGTTGCTCCAAGCGATTCTGCATTCCCCAATCCATGACCATGACCGTGTCCTCCTTGCCCTCCGAGCCTAAGCTCACGGGCCTGGTGCGATTAGCATTCCACATACGGGTCCGTATTGCGGCTGAACAATCGGCACTCTGCTCACGCCGACGTGCCGACGCCCACCCGGCGACGACCGGGCGCGGCCCCGCCCGGGGCGAGCCAAGCTCGGATTTCCACCGAGGGATGTCAACCAGGCGGGGCTTCGCCGCCCGTCGCTCAGAGCCGATACGGGCTACTCGTCGAGTGTGCGCTCGACTTGGACTTCGCCGCCGTGCACCTGGCCGCGCATCAGCTTGGCCTGTACGCGACCGGCGTACACATCGCCGATCAAGACCTGGCACTTCACGTCGCCGCCATGCACGTCGCCGACCAGCACGTTGAGGCCGCGCAGCTGGCCGCCATGCACGTTGCCAAGCAGCACGTTGAGGCCGCGCACGTCGCCGCCGTGCACCGCGCCGACGACGATGTTGGTGCCGCGGACGCTTCCGGTGTGGATGTCGCCGACCAAGAGGTTCACACCGCGGATTTCGCCGCCGCGCAGCTCGCCCTTGAGGAGGTTCACCATGCGCAGCGAAGCGCCCGCTTCGACCGAGCCAAGGAATGCGCCGAGAGCCTGCGCGCTTTCGGATGCACCCAGCGGTTTGGTTCGCAAGGGCTCGAACTTCGGGAAGCGTCCGTGCTCTTGCACGTAGTCGCGCACATCGACCAGCGAGTCGCGCGCAGACGGCGGCAGGTATTCGATCAGCTCTCCGAGGAGCTTAGAGCCGAGCATTCGTTGCAGGAACCCGCTTCCGCCAATCGCCATGAGAACCTCGCGATGAAAAATGACCCCGGTGGGGGCGAGTAGAGCGTCGCTACCGAACCTGAGCAGGCTTCCCCGCGGCGACCTGCTGCACCAACTTGATCAGCTCGCCGCTCTCGACCAGGCGGCTCAATGGATGATCGTCGTCGCGCTCCAGCAGCTCGACCAACTCCGGCGAGCCGGTGCGCGAAAGGCGACGGCTGTCCTCGATGTTCACGATGTCGTCGTTGCGGCCGTGGACCAGCGTGACCGGCACGCCTTCGGGCAGCGTTGCGCTGGGGTCGTAGTGCAGCGCGGCCTGGGCGAGCAAGAGCGTCGGGCCTTTCCACAGACCGCGGCGCAGCAGCTCGACCACCACTGCGCCACCAAACGACGAACCGATCAACACGTCGGGCTGGAAGGAGCGCAGCGTCTCGGCGTGCACGTGCACACAGCTCGAAAAGACGCGGGTATCCATGGCCGGTGTGCATGCGGCAAAGTGCGCTGCCAGCAGCCGGGCCTTGCTGCCTTGCGGGCTACTCTCGAGGCCATGGGCAAACTGGACACGGAGTTTCGGCGATTCACTGCTCATTCTGAACTACACCTCGGGGTCGGCTGCATGGTTTCGCGGCGTTGCGCGAGCGTCAAGAGAAGCGCGGCTCGCACCATGTGACCGCTGGGGTGCGCGATTGGCGATCGCCTGGCGCAGCGGCTAACCTTCCCGCCTCAATCGCACAGGAGGACTCCCACATGCGTTCACTTCACGTATCGATGCTTGCCGGTTTGGCACTCGCTCTCTTCGCGGGCCGGCCCCTCACGGCACACGCCGCTCCCCCAGGCGCCCCCCCTAGCGCACCGCCCGCCGCTGCGCCGGCTGGCCACGAGCACCACGGCGCTGGACCGGCGGCGCAGGGTGGACCAGGCCACGGTGGAGAGGGCCACGAGGACTGCGATAGCGAGAGCTGCCCGATGAAGCACGGCAAGGGCGGCGGCCACGGCGATGCGGACTGTCCAATGAAGGGTGGCCACGGCGACGAAGACGATGGCGCGCGCGGCTTGGGGCAGTTCGAGCAGATGATCGACCAGCTCGGCCTTCCGGAGGCGACCCACAAGAAGATCAAGGACCTCGCCTACGAAGCCGAAAAGCAGAGCATCGCTGTGCGAGCCGAGCTGGAGCAGGCGAAGCTCGAAATGCATCACCTGATGGAGCAAGACAAGACCGACAACGATGCGGTGCTCAAGCAGCTCGACAAAGTGGGTCAGCTCAAGAACGATCTCGCCAAGATCCGCATGCGCGCCTGGCTGGAGGCTCGCAAGCTGCTCAGCCCCGAGCAGCGCAAGAAGATGCGCGCTCAGATGATGCACGGCGGTGGCGAGCACATGATGCAGGGCGGACAGCACTGAAGTTGCTCGACGCCTCGCGACTGGCCGGCCCGGCACTTTACGGGTCGGCCAGTCGCGGCGTAGCTTGCGCGCGTGGCTGACGAACGAAAACGCCGCGCCGATGAAGCTCGCAAGCGTCTGGCGCAGGCCATGCCCGCGCCGCGCTCTGAGCTCGACCATGCAGATCCCTGGCAGCTACTGGTCGCGACCATCCTGAGCGCGCAGAGCACCGATCGCATGGTCAACCGCGTGACGCCAGCGCTCTTCCAGCGCTTCCCCACGCCACAAGCGCTGGGCGCAGCGGAGCAGGCCGAGGTCGAAGCGCTGGTGCGAGCCACCGGCTTCTTCCGCAACAAGGCCAAGTCCATCCGCGAGGCCAGCCGCCTGGTCGCAGAGGAGCACGGCGGGGAGGTGCCGCGCACGCTAGCGGCGCTGGTGAAGCTGCCCGGTGTGGCGCGCAAGACCGCCAACGTGGTGCTGGGAACGGGCTACGGGATCCACAGCGGGATTACGGTGGACACGCACGCCGGCCGTGTGTCGCGCCGGTTGGGCCTGACCAAGCACGAAGATCCGGTCAAGGTGGAGCGCGACCTCTGCGAGCTCTTCCCGAAGTCCAGTTACATCGATATCGGGCATCGCTTGGTGCTGCACGGGCGCTACGTCTGCACCGCTCGTAAGCCGAGCTGCGCACGCTGCCCGCTAGCGGAGCTCTGCCCGGCCAGCGAAGCCACGCCGGAAGGCCGCTGGGCCGAGCGCGCCGAGCAAGAGCGAGCGCTGGTGGAGAGCCGCGGGGGCACGAAGTCGAGCTAGTGGTCGGCGTTGGGACAGTGAGCCGGCGCAATCCAAACGAAGACGCCCGAACCGCGAACCAAGTCGCGATCCAGGCGTTGGTGTCTGCGCCGAGAGCCGCAGGCTGCTCGGCGGGTATGTGTGCGCCGAGAGCCGCAGGCTGCTCGGCGGGTATGTCACCACCGAGCCACGGAAAGCGGCAACAAGTCGTTGCAGGTCGATTTCAGCCGTTGGCCTTGCGGAAGGTGTCCATGAAGCCGACCAGCTTCTGCACGGCCTCCACGGTCACGGCGTTGTACTGCGACACGCGGATGCCGCCGACCGAGCGGTGACCCTTGAGGCCGACCATGCCGGCCTTCTTGGCCTCGGACACGAACTTCTCTTCGAGCGGTTCGCTGGGCAGGCGGAACACCACGTTCATCACCGAACGCGATTCCTTCTCGACCGGGCACTTGAAGTAACCGCTGCTCTGATCGATGGCGGCGTAGAGGATCTCGCCCTTCTTGCGGTTCTGCTTCTCCAGCGCGGGCAGGCCGCCCATGTCCTTCAGCACTGCAAGCACGTTGCGAACCATGTAGATCGCGAAGGTGGGCGCGGTGTTGTAGAGCGAGTTCTCCTTGGCGTGCGTGGAGTAGCGCAGCACCTTCGGGATGTCCTTGCGCGACTTCTCGATCAAGTCCTTGCGCATGATCACGACGGTCACGCCCGAAGGACCGATGTTCTTCTGCGCGCCAGCGTAGATCATGCCGAACTTCGAGACGTCGGTGGGGCGCCACAGAATGTCGCTCGACATGTCGGCGATCAGCGGCACGTTGCCGGTGTTCGGGAAGTCGAAGAACTGCGTGCCGAAGATGGTGTTGTTGCTCGTGATGTGAACGTAAGGCGCGTTCGCGGAGAGCTTGAGCTCCGACTGCTTGGGCACGCGCGTGAACTTGCCTTCGACGGCGGTGTCGGCAGCGACGGCGGGCTTACCGACGATCTTGGCTTCGTCGAGCGCTTTCTGCGACCAAGCGCCAGTCAGCACGTAGTCGCCGGCATGTTCCTCGGTGCGCAGGTTCATCGGCAGCATCGCGAACTGATGGCTCGCGCCGCCCTGCAGGAAGAGCACCTGGTGCGTGTCGGGCACGCCCAAGAGCTCGGTCAGGAGCTTGATCGCCTCGTTGTGGACGGACTCGTAGTCCTTGCCACGATGGCTGTGCTCCATGATCGACATGCCGGTGCCCTGGAAGTCGAGAAACTCCTTCTGGGCGCGCTCGAGCGCGGGCAGAGGAAGACCGGAGGGACCAGCGTTGAAATTGATGACTCGGTTCGACATGGGCGGGCAGCGTAATGAAACCGGCGGCGGCTGCAAGCCGGAAACGCCGGGCGCGTAGGGACGATTTGCGCGGGAGCACACGAGCGTGTCCGCACGGGGCAGGCCGCTGGCGAGCTGCGCGTCGGCCCGGCGGCCGCCGGACCCGTTCGATGGCGGCGGTGGCGCTGGCGCCAGGTCCGTGCGGAGAAGCAAGCGCGACACATTTAGCTGCTGTGGATGGTGCGGCGAGGTGTATCAGTCTAGCTCTGAGCCGGAACCTAGCCGAGCTCTGCCGTGCGCCAGACCAGCTCCAGCCCCGGCTTTTCCGGCGCCAGGCCGGGAAGCACGCAGGCGAAGGCGATGAATCGGCCGTGATGCGCGAGCGAGAGGTCAGCCGCCGCGGTGGAATCGTCGAGCATCAGCCTCGGGATACGGTCATCGGTCTTGGAGATGCAGAGCCGGTCAGCCGAGACGCCCAGGTGGGTGGCCAGCTCGTCGATCGCGAAGCGTCGGACGGCCGTCGACGGATCTTGGTTAGCGCCCTCTGGAATGCGCACAGGCTGCCTGGCGGGTGGTGCGGTCGCATCGGAAGTCGCGTCCAGGGTCGCGATCGCGTGCAGACAGGCGTTGCTGCGCTCGACCCGCACCTTCATGCGCAGCCGTGCGTGCACGACGGTCATGCCGCCATCAGCTGCAGTGCTCACGGCGAAGCTCGGTGGTGAAAACACGGTGTGCGTGTCGAGCTTGCGGGCGAGCTTCCACGCGCTCTCCTTGGCGGCCCAGAGCGTCCAGCGCAACACGCGAGGCTCAGCAGCTCGCTTCAGCCACGCACGCTCTTCCGGTGTGAACACACGAGCGTCGAAGCGCGGATGCTGGGCTTCTGCTTGCGTTTCCGGCTCGCTGAGGTCGACAACGTCGTTGCCGATCAGCGCTGCAAGCGTGTCAGACACTCACGGGTGCTCGCTGAGCGAGGCGGACGTGAGCACTGGTTCTTGCGCCCAGCGCGGCGCGTACTCTGCGAGGTAGCGCTCCTCCAAGGCGGCGATCTCGGCGATCACCTGCTGAGCGATGGCGCGCGAACGGCGCATGCCGGTGAGCTCGGAGCTCGGCGTCAAGAGCGAGAGCTGGATGGTGAAGGTGTCGCCGCGCGCAGGCATGCTGGACCAGGTGTCCTGTGCGTCGCCGCGCAGGTAGACGCAGAGCACTTTGCAGCCAGGCGTTGCGGAGACCACTCGACCCACGCCGTGAGCTGGCGCCTCGGTGCTGACCCGGCCGGTGCGCGAGCGGCCGGCTTCCGGAAAGATCATCACCGGCTCGCCGATCGAAAGCAGGTGTTCGACACTCTCCAAGGCGTGGCCGATCTCCGCGCGCTTTCCGCCGCGAACGATTGGGATGCACTTGAGCAGATACACGAGCACACGGTTGACGCCGATCGAGGCGAAGTTCCGGCGCTCGGGCAGGTTCCAGGGCAGCGCCGAGAAG
>JADGRG010000497.1 GCA_017881145.1 Sandaracinaceae bacterium
CTCACCGAGCAGCTCGTTTTCGTCAGCGCGGTGTGACTCGCCCTGCATGACCAGGATCTTCACGGCGGTCTGGTTCTCGCGCACCGTCGTGAACACTTTCGAGCGTGAAGTGGGCACTGTGGTGTTCAGAGGAATCAGTTCCTCGAAGTAGCCGCCCACGACCATGATGCCGAGCGTGTGCGGCGTCACGTCGAGCAGGATCATCTCCGAGGCTTCCTGGGTGAGCGCCATGCCTTGGATGGCTGCACCGAGTGCGACCACCTCATCCGGGTGCACGCCCTTGCTCGGCTCACGCTCGAAGAAATCCTCGACGGCGCGTTGAACCAGCGGCATACGCGTCATGCCTCCGACCAGGATCACCTCTTCGATCTCGTCTTTTTCGAGCCCCGCTTCTTCCAGCGTCTGCTCGCAGGTCTGGATCGTGCGCTCCACCAGGTCTCGCGTCAGCTCTTCGAGCTGTGGCCGACCGAGCACGCGCTGCAAATGCAACGCTTCGTTGCGGGAGTTGGAGATGATGAAGGGCAGGTTCACTTCGGTCTGCTCGACCGCGGAAAGCTCGCACTTGGCCTTCTCGGCGGCGTCCTTCAAACGCTGCAGCGCCATGCGGTCTTCGCGCAGGTCGATGCCGTGCTCGTCTTTGAAGCTGTCGACCAGCCACTGGATGATGCGCAGGTCGAAGTCCTCGCCACCCAAGAAGGTGTCACCTGCCGTGCTCACCACCTTGAACACGCCGGTGCCGCTGATCTCCAGGATGGAGATATCGAAGGTGCCGCCGCCCAAGTCATAGACCGCGACGGTCTTGTCCATGGACTTGCCGAAACCATAAGCAAGCGCAGCCGCCGTCGGTTCGTTGATGATGCGGATCACATCGAGCCCCGCGATGCGGCCCGAATCCTTGGTGGCTTGGCGCTGCCCGTCGTTGAAATACGCGGGCACAGTGACCACGGCTTTCTCCACCGCGTGACCGAGGTAGTCCTCCGCGATCATCTTCATCTCTTGAAGGATCATCGCGCTGACTTCGGGCACGCTGTAGACCTTGCCGCGCAGCTGGATACGCACGTCGTTGTGCGGACCCTTCACGATACCGTAGGGACAGTTGGCCACGGCGTTCTGCACCTGCTGGCTGTCCCACTTACGACCGATCAGTCGCTTGGCTGCGAACACCGTGTGTTCGGCATTCGTGACGGCCTGGCGCTTGGCGATGTGCCCGACCAAACGCTTGCCCGCCTCGGTGATAGCGACCATCGACGGCGTGGTCTTGTAGCCACCGCGATTGGCGATGACGACAGGTTGGCCACCTTCGACGACGGCAACGCACGAGTTCGTGGTGCCCAGATCAATCCCGATCACAGTCTCCATCCGGGGCTCCGTAGCGAAAAGCCCGCAGGGCTGTTTCGCGATTCGATCACCTGGCTCGCCGAAAAGCCCGCAGGGCTGTTTCGCGATCCAATCACATGGCTTGCCGAAAAGCCCGCAGGGCTGTTTCGCGATTCGATCACCTAGCGCGCTTCAACCAAGAGATTCTTTATCATCTCATCTTGGGGATCCAGTTTCACAGCCTTTTCGAGTTCGCGTCGCGCGTTCAGCCGCAGACCCGCTGCAAGGAAGACCCTCCCAAGCAGCACCACGTGGGCTACGTCCTTAGGGGCACGCTCGACAGCGCGCTGGGCGTGGTGCTGCGCCCGGTGGAGGTCACCACCCGATTTGAGCAGTGCCTCCGCGGCAGCATGCAGTGCGTTTACATCCTCGGGACGACCTTCCACGACGCGCTCCCAAGAGAGCGACGCAGCCTGCCACTTGCCCATCTTCTCCTCGTAGCGGGCCTGTTTCTCGTAGTTACTCGCTAGACTGCGGGTCACCGCGCGCGTCACGCGCTCGTACTGGTCCAGAAGCTCCCTACGGTCCGGCTCCAGCGCCAAGGCAGCCTGCAGCGCGCTGGCTGCACCCAACAAGTCGCCCGCTTGTTCTGCGTCCTTGGCGTTCGTGACCAGCGCCACCAATCGGTCGGAGCCGCCCGACGTATGAGAGCTGGCGCGCAGACTGTGCCGGAGCTCCTTGATCGCGCTGTCTCGACGCACTCGCTGACTCTCACGCGTGGCAGGCGTGCTGGCCGGGACCGCTGCTTCGACCGGCGGCGGCGCGCTCGGTGCCTCACCAGGCCGAAGCTGGCGGTGCAGACGTTCGCGCGCCGCGGCCTTGCGCTCGCTGGCCGTCGCGGCAGGTCGGATGCTGCCGCGCGCGTCGGACTTGGCGACAGCACTCGGTGGCGGCATCACCGCACGTCGCGGCTCCGGTGTGCTGCTGGTGGGTGGCTCGCTCAGCGTCACGGGCGCGGCGCTCGGCCGGCGCGAGTACGTGTCGATCTGCGCCTGTTCGAGCGTGTGCTCGGCAGCGATGGTCTGCGCAGTCACCCCCAAGTACTCGTCGTATTCCTTGCGTCGCGGCGCGCGCCCCAGAGCGTCGTAGGCTTCGGTCAGGCGCTTGAAGACGTTTTCCATCTTCGGCTTGAAGCTGCCGAGCTCTTTGCCGAAGAGCGAATCTGGGTGGAAGAATTTCGAAAGCTCGAAGTAGGCCGAGCGAATCGCCTTCTTGTCGGCGTCGCGCGGCACTCCCAGCACGGCGTAGTAGTCGAGGCCTTGCATGCCGTAGTAGGCGTTCAGGATGCGCTTCTTGACGTCCACGCTGATCTGCGCGACCTCATCCAGCTCGCGTGGGTTGTAGCGTGGCTTTTCCGGCTCGGTGAGCGCGTGGGCCACCGCCGCCGTCCGCTGCACTGGTTTTCCGCCAGCGACGCTGGAGGAACCGTTGCCCTTGGCGGGTTCCGGCAGCCGCTTGGCCGCTGCCCACGACAACTTCACCGCGCCCAGCTCGGCCAGCCGCTCCAGGATCGTGATCAGCTCGTCCTGTTTGACGCCGACCATGATCGAGATGTCCTCGACCGACGACGCGCCATCGATGCGCGAGAGCACGAAACCTTCTTTCGTGCTGAGCGGCAGCGCAAACACGTTGACGCCAGACACTGGGCTAGGGA
>JADGRG010000498.1 GCA_017881145.1 Sandaracinaceae bacterium
CAGACCATCACCAAACGCTTTCTTTCGGTCGAGCTCAGCTACCTGGGCTGTGTGCCCCGTGATGCCTCCGTGATGCGGGCCGTCGCGATGGGCGAGCCCTGCGTGCTCGGTGCGCCGGAGTGCAGAGCGTCGCGAGCGTTCGGGTCGCTCGCTCATCGCCTCAACCGACACAGAGTGTCGACACCGGATGTCCTATGTTGAACGAATCCATCACTTCCTACGCCGCGGTGTCTGTGAATACACAGAACGCAAGTCGCGATGAATTGATAAGGCTCGGGCTACCGCTGGTGCGCCGGATGGCCTTTCGCATGGCGCGGCGTTTGCCACCCAATGTCGATGTGGATGACTTGATAGGCGCTGGCACCGAAGGACTCCTCAAGGCCGTCCATTGCTACGACCGAGAGCGCTTTCCCGATTTTGAGCCTTACGCCAAGACGCGCATTCGTGGCGCCATTCTGGATGAGCTCCGCGCCAACGACAGTCTCACGCGTTACGGCCGTAGCCGCATGGGTGAGATCACCACCACCATCCGGACGCTCCAACAGGAGCTCGGTCGGCAGCCGGGCGAAGACGAAGTCGCGGCGCGTTTGGGCATGCCACTCGACCAATATCAGCGTCTCTCCGGTGATCTGATGCGTGGCCCCGCGCTGCACGGCTTCTCCAGCGTGTCTGGTGACGAAGCTGCCTCCACGGCGGCGCATCCGGATGCACTGCTTGCGGATGCAGATCTGAAGCAGCATCTCGCGGAGGCCATCTCACAGCTACCAGAGCGCGCGCAGCAGGTCTTGGGTCTCTACTACCAAGAAGAATGCACCCAGGCCGAGATCGGTCAGATCCTCGGTGTCACCGAAAGCCGCGTCTGTCAGATCTTGGGTGACGCGACCATGCGTTTGCGCGCCTTGATGGACGAGACCAACGGCGGCGCGGGTCGCAAGCCACGAACGCGTCGCTGAAGGAGAGAGCATGTCTGACGGCATCTACAGCGCACTTTCTGGGGCCATTGCGCAAGAGCGTGCGCTTGCCATCGTCGCGAACAATGTGGCGAATGCAGGGACCACGGGCTTCCAGGCAGACAAAGCTGCGTTCGGCGAAATCGTCGCGAAAGCGCAGGCTGCCGGCACGCCGCCTGCATCGCTGCGCTACGTGGAGATCGACCGCATCTCCATCGACCGGGAAGCCGGCTCGCTGCAACAGACAGGCAACCCGTTGGATGTCGCGCTGCAGGGTGAAGGATATTTCGCGGTCCAGACCCCGGCGGGGGAGCGCTACACACGCGCCGGCTCATTCATCAGCGACTCGGAGGGCGTGCTTCGCACGCATACCGGGCAGGTCGTGCTCGGTGAAGGCGGGCCGCCGACCGCGCCGGGCGCAGAGCTGGTGATCCCTTCGGGCACCAAGGAAGTCCGGATTGCGCAGGACGGGTCTGTGCTCGCGGATGGCCAGAGCGTCGGCAAGCTGAAGATCGTGCGCTTCGACGCCGTGGACGGGCTTGCCAAGGAGGGCTTGACGCTCTTGGTGGCGCAGAACGGCGCGCAGCCGACGGCGGCGGATGGCGTTTCTGTCTCTCAAGGCTACCTGGAAACCTCGAACGTAAACGCTGTTGCCGGCATGCAGGACTTGATCACCGCTGGCCGGTCGTTCGAGGCGTTTCAAAAAGTCATCGATGCGTTTCGTCAGATCGATCAGCGCACGGTGCGCGACGTCGCTGGGAAGTAACGAGTAGGGAGAAATCACCATGATGCGAGCACTGAACACCGCAGCCACCGGAATGGCCGCACAGCAGACTAACCTCGACGTCGTAGCCAACAACCTGGCGAACGTGAACACCACGGGGTTTCGGCGGAGTCGCGCGGAGTTTCAGGACTTGATCTATCAGACCATGCGCACGCCAGGAGGCATGGCCGCAGACGGTCAGCGGCTGCCGACCGGTCTGCAGATCGGACAAGGTTCGCGCACGGTGGCAACCGAGCAGCTCCACATCCAGGGCAGCTTGAGTCAGACGGGTGGCAAGCTCGACGTCGCCATCGAAGGCTCGGGCTTTTTTCAGGTCACCAAGCCCGGCGGCGAGATCGCCTACACGCGTGCCGGCAATCTCAAGACGGATGCTGAGGGCAGGTTGGTGACCGTCGACGGCTTTCCGCTCGATCCAGCCATCACGATTCCTACCGATGCCACGTCAGTCACGATCTCGCCGAATGGCACGATCAGCGTGACGCAGCCGAACCAGACCGCTTCCCAGGAGATCGGACAGCTCACGCTCGCGAACTTTGCAAATCCTGCGGGACTCCTGGCGAGCGGCCGCGGTCTGTTCACGCCCACGGATGCCAGTGGTGTGGCGCTTCAGGGCAAGCTCGGTGAGCAGGGACTCGGCACGCTCTCGCAAGGCTTCCTCGAAGGGTCGAACGTCGAGGTCGTCAACGAGATGATCGATCTCATCTCCAGCCAGCGCGCCTACGAGGTCAATCAGCGCGTCGTCCAGGCGGCCGACGAGATGCTGAAGAGCACGACGCAGCGTTAAGACGGCACGTCGGAGTTTTGACAGATGGATGCGATGGCCCGACAGAAGATGGAGGCAAGCGGCACAAAAGAGGCGGAAAATCAGGGCGATTCGCATCGCAACGCGTTGGCCCAGAACGTGCAACTTACCGGTTCAATGCGATCCGCGGTGCTCTTGACGGTGTTGTGTCTTCCGGCGTCCGCTTGGGCCCAGGATCAGGTTTCCCCACCGCAGATCTCCGAGAGTGCAGGCAGCCAAATCGGGGATCAGGTGTTAGTGCAAGAGGTGATGCCCGAGCTCGCAGGCAGTGAGCTCGGCATCGTCCCCATCGCGCCGGCTCCGCCGCCCGGCGCGACGCTGGTGATCCACCGCAGCGACATCTTGCGTGCTCTCGCACGCGGGGGGATGCAGACGAAGGGTTTGTCGGTCCCGCGCATGTCGCGCGTGGAGCGCAAGTTGGTGACGATCAGCAGGGACCAGCTCCGCGAGCCCGCGCGGCAGGCAGTGCAAGATGCAGTGGCGCCCTGCGTCGTGGGCGAGGTGCATGTGCAGGGTGATGCACGGATCAGCGAAGGTCCGCGCGCTTTGAGAGTGGAGTTTCCGCGTGTCGAGCGCAGTGGCAGCGTGAGTGGCGCGGTGGTGGTCTCGGCCGGCGCGTATCAAGCGCGTGTGCCGGTGTCCGCCATGGTTACCTGTCCTGCTCCCGAGGTGACCTCCGGCAAGCAGGTGACCTTGTTCGCAAAGGTTGGCAACGTCAAAGCGTCCGCGCCGGGCGAGGCCAAGCAGAATGGCCGCACGGGCGACGTGATCCGCGTGATCAACAGCGCCACGGGTGCCGCGCTGCGCGGCCGAGTCGTCGACGCGCAGAACGTAGAGGTGCTGCAGTGAGCGCGAGCACGCGCGTCGCAGCGTTCTGTCTGCTGGTCGGCATTTGTGGCTGCGGCGTGCAGCACATCCGGCCCCACGTGGCGAAGCACCGCAAGTATGACGCGGGCTCCTACGAGGCGGCGCCCAAGCCGGTCAGTGAAGGCTCGACGTGGCAGGACGGCAGCCGCAGCCTGGTGGCGGACTTCCGTGCCGGTCGGGTCGGGGACTTGGTGACGATCCGCGTCGATGAATCGCCCAAGGCCCAGGGCGACGCGGAGACCAAGCTCGACCGCAGCTCCTCCACGCAGATCGGTGCCTCCAAGATGCTGGGCATCGCGGCGGCGATTCAGCGCTCCAACCCCAATGTCGACATGAGCGCGCTCTTCGACGTCATGAGCAAGTCGAGCTTCGATGGCAGTGGTGCGACGACTCGTAACAGCCACGTGCAGGCGGCGATGTCCGCGCGCGTTCGCACGCTTCTGCCCAACGGGGATCTCTTCATCGAAGGCGCCAAGGTCTTGATGGTCAACGACGAGGAGCTCCACATCTACGTGTCCGGCGTGGTCCGTCCCGAGGACATCGAGCAGGACAACAGCGTCGCCTCCAGCCTGATCGCGGACGCGCAGATCGAGTTCACCGGCCGCGGTGCGCTTACCGACAACCAACAACAGGGTTGGTTCTCGCGCTTTCTGTCCACGATCAATCCGTTCTGATGCCATGAAACCCTCCCTCGCACTTCTGCTCGTCTGCGCGCTCTTCGCGGTGCTCCTGCCCGCGAGGGCGCGTGCGACTCGCATCGAGGAGCTCTGCGACGTGCGCGGCGTGCGCAACAACCAGCTCATCGGCTATGGCTTGGTGGTCGGTCTGCAGGGCACGGGCGACACGGGGCAAGCGCGCTTCACGGTTCAGAGCACGGCCGCCATGCTGCGTCGCTTGGGCGCCACCATCGATCCGACCTCGATTCAGACCAAGAACGCCGCGGCCGTCATGGTGATCGCGACGCTGCCACCCTACGGGAATCCCGGCACGCGCGTGGATGTGGTGGTCTCCTCGATGGGCAATGCCAAGAGCATCGTGGGCGGAACGCTCTTGCAGACTCCGCTCTTCGCCGCCGATCGCTTGGTGTACGCGGTGGCTCAGGGGCCGCTCTTGGTGGGTGGTTTCGCCGCCGAAGCAGGCGGTAGCTCGGTGCGTTCGAACCACACCACGGTGGGTCGAGTGCCGCTGGGTGCGATCATCGAGCGCCGTGCTCCGACGGCCAGCGTAATCGCAGACACGCTAGTGCTGCAGCTCCGCTC
>JADGRG010000499.1 GCA_017881145.1 Sandaracinaceae bacterium
ACGGCCGAGGCCCAACGCGAGATTGTCGAAGGCTTGGGCATGGCGGTCACCGAGGTCGACCTCGTGATCAAGACCATCCGCGCTGCGCGCGAGGTCGATGAGGCCCGGCACAACTTGATGCTGCTGCCGCTCAGCGGCCTCGAAGCGTTCGTGCGTCGAGCGGGTCGACCGGAAGCGGAGATCGAAGCCGCCAAAGCCCGCGGCGAATACCATCTCTCCGAGCGCCAAGCGAAGGCGATCCTCGAGATGCGCTTGTCGCGCTTGACCGGTCTCGAGCAAGAGAAGCTGGCCTCGGAATACGGCGAGCTGTGCGACACCATCGCTCGCTTGCGCGCGATCCTTGCCAGCGACGTCGAGCTGATGGGCGTGATCGTCAGCGAGCTGCAAGAGATCCGCGAGCGCTACGGCGATGATCGCCGCACGCAGATCGTCGCCGAAGAAGGCGATATCAGCATCGAGGATCTGGTCAGCAACGAAGAGGTCGTGGTCACGGTCAGCCACGCGGGTTACATCAAGCGCGTGCCGGTGTCGGAGTACCGCTCGCAAGGTCGCGGCGGTCGCGGCAAGCGCGCGATGGAGACGCGCGACGAAGACTTCGTCGAGCAGATCTTCATTCCGAAGAACCACGATCATGTCTTGTACATGAGCGACAAGGGCGTCGCGTACCTGAAGAAGGTGTACGAGATCCCGGAAGCCGGGCGCACCTCGCGCGGACGCGCGATCGTGAACTTCGTGGGCATGGACGCTGGCGATCGCGCAGCTGCGATCGTGCCGATCCGCGAGTTTCAGGAGGGCGACTACCTCTTGACCTGCACGCGCGGCGGCACCGTCAAGCGCACTTCGCTCAGTGCCTACGCGAACATCCGAACCACCGGCATCATCGGTGTCGGCCTCGCCGAGGACGACGCTCTGCTCAGCGCCAAGGTGGTGAAGGAAGGGCAGGACGTGATCATCGGCACTGCGCGCGGCATGTCGATCCGCTTCAACGTCAGCGATGTGCGGCCGATGGGTCGCGATGCGCGGGGCGTGCGCGGCATAGAGCTGCGCGACGGCGACCGTGTGATCGGCATGGACGTCATCCAGAGCGAGGAGCAGCAGGTGCTCACCGTCAGCGCCAACGGCTACGGCAAGCGCACCAAGATCACCGATTGGCGCCTGCAGGGGCGAGGCGGCATCGGCATCATCGCCATGGAGACCTCGGAGCGTAACGGTGAGGTCGTGAATCTCTGTCTGGTCACGGTGAGCGATCAGTTCATGTGCATCACGAACGGCGGCCAGATCATTCGCACCGAAGTCTCGCAAGTGCGCGAAGTCGGTCGCAACACGCAGGGCGTCCGGGTGATGAGCCTGGGCGAGAGCGAGCGCGTCGTCGACGTGGCACCGCTGGCCGAGCGTGAAGACGAGGCGCGTGCCTCGAAGGCGCCATCCATCATGCCGCCGGAGCTCGGGACCTCGGAGCTGCCGCCGACCTCCGACGACGGCTCGACGCCACCCCCGGACGACGACGGGACACCACCCGCAAGTGAGTAAGGCCACGCATGCGCGCAGGGGCAGCACGCTTGTCAGTCAACGGTTTGCAGCTTAGGTGAAGTCATGGCCAGTCCTGTGCTCGGCATAGATCTGGGGACGACCAACTCGGTGGTTGCAATCGCTGACCAGCAACGCGTGCGCGTGCTGCGTGACGACGACGGCCATCTGGTCACACCTTCGACCGTATCGTTTCATCCTTCTGGCCAGATCCTGGTCGGTCATCCGGCCCGCGAGCGGCGCTTGGTCGACGCGGCCAACACGGTGTTTTCCGTCAAGCGCTTGATCGGGCGGCCCTACCGCAGCGCCGAGGTGCGGCAGGCAGCGGAGCGGCTGCCCTTCCAGCTGGAAGAAGGCGCAACCGGTGGCGTCGTGGCGCGGGTGCGCGACGAAGTCTATTCGCTGCCGGAGATCTCGTCGTTCGTGCTGCGCAAGCTACGTAGCATCGCGGAGCAGGCACTCGCGCAGTCCTGCGTGAACGCGGTGATCACCGTGCCTGCGAACTTCAACGAGCTGCAGCGGATGGCGACCCGCGACGCCGGGCGCATCGCCGGTCTGAACGTGCTGCGGATCCTCAACGAGCCGACCGCAGCGGCGCTCGCGTATGGCTATCGCGCGCAGAGCAACCAGCGCATTGCGGTCTACGACTTGGGCGGTGGTACCTTCGACATTTCGATCCTGGAGCTCTCGGGCGATGTGATCGAGGTGGTGGCGACCGCTGGTGACACCTATCTCGGAGGCGACGACATCGACCGCCTCTTGGCCGATCGCATGGTGGCGGAGTTCCTCGCCAAGCAGGGCGTGGACCTGCTGCAGGACGCGCAGGCCTACGAGCGAGTCTGCATGGCGGCCGAGTGGGTGAAGTGCCAGCTCTCCGTGTTGGACAGCGCCGAAGCGACCGTGAAGGAAGTCGCTTACGCCGCCAGCGGCGAGTCGCTCGACCTGACGTTCCAGCTGGCGCGTACCGAGCTCGATCAGATGATCTTCAGCTTGGTTGGCCGCACCTTCGACATCTGCGCGGACGCGCTGCGCTTGGCGTCGCTGCGCGCGTCGCAGCTCGACGGTGTGATTCTCGTCGGCGGGCAGACACGCACTCCGAAGGTGCGAGACATGGTGGCCGAGTATTTCGGCATGCAGCCGCAGTCGAGCGTCGATCCGGACTTGGTGGTGGCGCAGGGGGCAGCGCTGCAGGGCTACGCGCTCTCGGGCGTGAAGCTCGCCGAGGCAGCGCGTCCGGGAACCAAGACCCTCTCGGGCCCTCCACCTGCGCCGCGTCCGGATCAAACCCTGGAATATGCCAAGCCGGCGGTGCTGGCACAGGTGGGCTCGGCTGACGGGTTCGACGATGAGCCGACTCGGGTCGCAGGCCGATCCGACGCGCCCGCGGCAGGTCAGAGCTCGGCGCCTTCACAGAGGCGCAGCGAGACGCCCTTCGACGAGCTGCCCACCACGGTACAACAGCGCCTCGACGACGAGCCGACCAAGACCGGCGATCTACCCGTCGTCTCGCGGACGCTACCGCCGCCTGTCCCAAGCCACGTGCCTCTGGCTTCGCAACGTGTGAGCCAGCCGCTCAAAGCGACGTGGCCCGGCACCGGAGAAAAGGCGCCTGCCCCCGCCACGGTGCCCCGTCCTGTGCCGAGCACGCCGCCGACAGCTGCAGCCCAAGCCAGCGCAGCGGTGCCCAGCGTCGCGGCGCGAGCGAGCACACCTGCCGCTTTGCCGGGCGGCAAGACGCTGGCAGAGACGCCCACGGCCAAAGCCGGGGTTCGTCCCTCGCAGCTGCCCAGCGCACGCAACGACAGCGCCTCCATGCCCGCCGTGCCGCGCGCACGGAGGCTTCCGGCTGAGGCCGAGGGCTTCCCTCCGGTCATCGACCAAGACGTCACCGAGCGGGACGCCATGGCCGAGATCAAGGCGCAGACGCGCGCGTCGGTCGCACCTGTGCCCATCGTGAAGAGCGTGGTGCCCGCCGCTCCGCCCACCAAGACTCTGGCCGAGACGCCGAAGGCGAAAGCCGCCGCACGCGCGTCGGTCTTGCCGCTGGTGGTGGAGGCGGCCCCAGTGGCGACTACGGCGAAGGCAGAAAGCGCCGTGCCAACCACCAGCACTCCGGCGGTGCCGCCGCTGATGGCGGCGCAGGCCCCGGCGCCAGCCGCTCGGTCCGGCGTGAGCACACAGAGCTTCCCGATCGCGCCTGATACGAAGGCCCCCTCCATCGCTGCCACGCAGAGCCAGTTTCCGGTGCACGACCGTGCCGTTTCGCCCCTGCTCTTGCTCGACGTCACGCCGCACACGCTGGCGGTCGAAACCGCCGGTGGCTATTGCGAGCAGATCATCGAGCGCAACGCCCCGATTCCGACCGAGCAGACCCGGATTTTCTCGACCAGCCAGGACAACCAAGAGACCGTCAGCATGCGCGTCTGTCAGGGTGAGGCGCGTCGCACCGACGACAATCAAGTGCTCGGGCAGCTCGAGCTTCTGGCTCTGCGCAGGGCGCGACGCGGTGAAGTGAGCATCGCCGTCACGTTCATGATCGACGCGGACGGCACGCTCAACGTCAAGGCCACGGATCGCAGCACCAGCCGTGCGCAGGCGCTGCGGATCAATCTGGTGGGTGCGCTCGATGACGACGATATCGAGCGCATGCGCATGCGGCAGGGCCCGGCGCAGAAAGCTCGCTGAGCGGTCGCGTCGCCCGGGTCATGTCCGTGCGGCTCACCACGCCTAGAACCGGAGTGTGAAGCCGAGCGACCCACCGTGCGGGCCGGCGTCGAAGTGGTGTGTGAACGCGAAGCCCGAACGGGCGCGCAGCTCCTTGATCTCGCGACCGAGGCGCCGACGCTCTCGCGCGCGCGAGATGAGCCACACCAGGCCCGCCGCCGCGCCGACACCGCCGACGAGGGTGATGCCCCAGGCGCGGCCGTTGTTGCGGGTATTGTTCGTGCACGAGCCCTCGCACAAGCCGTCGGAGACGCCCTCGAGCAAGACGAGATAAAACCCGGTGATGGCGACCACACCACCTGCCGAGAGCAGGATGATCGGCGGCCCCAAGCTGAGCCCAGCACGCTCCTTCTGCAGCTCGAGCAAGCGAGCATCGTCATCGCCTCCCGTCTCGTAGTAGCCCCTCGGGTAGAAGTGGCTGGGCAACGTGCTCGGCCCGCCACGACTGGGCACGGGCTCGTTGGGCGGCGGTGCTGCTCCGCTCGATGCCGACCCGTAAGGCGTCGCAACCACGTCGCCCGAAGCGGGCTGCGAAACCACAGGTTGGGTTGTGGTCGCCGGGGGATTGGCTCTTCGTGCGTTGAGCGCGGCGGCAGCAGCCGGTGTGAGTGGCGCAGCTTCGGCCTGGCTGCTCGGCGTCGAGGCCGCCGGGGCTACGCGTCCCGCCGCTGTCGGCGGCGGCTGTGACGTTGCGTCCGTGGCCTGCGCGCGGACGACGTCTGCGAACGCGGGCAAGACCAATACCACAAGCATGACAGCACGTGTTGTTCTGGCCATCTGCGTCACCCTCCGTCGAAGCAAAGCTGCTTGGCGGCTCTCGGCCGATGCGGGCGACAAGAGCTGCACGCTACGCCGGTAACACGTCTGTTTTTGCTCCGCAACGGCCCTTACGTCAGTCTCGGCGGCTGTGCACGGTGGGCCTTGCTGTGCCTCGAAACACGAGGCATGTTCCGACCGCAAACCCCGGACGAGATCGAGCACATGACGCAGTCGAACACGAAGCTAAGCTCACCGGTGCTGCTGGCGGCAGCACTTCTACTTGGCGCCTGTGGCGCGAACCTGGCCCCAGTCTTGAACGTTAACAGCTCGCCCATAGTCACGCGCTTCGGCAGCAACGTCTCCGCTGCGCAGGTCCGCGGGGCGATCGTGGTAGCGCTTGCCACCAGAGGCTGGACCATTCAGGCCGAGAATGGCGCGCGGATCACCGCAGCGGTCAGCGCCGGCGGACATTCGGCCAGCGTGAACATCGACTACAGCCCGACGGTGTATTCGATCACCTACCAGAGCAGCTCGCCCGGCTTGCTCTACGACGGTCACGAGATTCACCGGCGCTACAACAAGTGGGTAGAGCGCCTGCGGCGAACCATCGTCATAGAGCTGGCGAGGTTGGATGGGGCGGCTCCCGTGGGGACACCTTAGGGCCAAGCTCGGGACACCGACCGAGCTTAGTCGTCACCCGTAGCCCAGGTGAGCAAGCCCGGTTGCGCCGCTTGGGCCGAGCGTATAACCACAGCGCTGTGATGCTCAGCACGGCTTGCGCAACCTGGTATCCCGTCACCGCGTACTCGGTGTGCTGTGCGCTTGGCACGACCAACGCCGAGGTGAGCGTCCAGCTGCGCGCAGGGCGCTCTGGCCTCGTGCCTGGCACCGTCCTCTCCGGAACGACGTGCGTCGGCGCGGTACCGGACGAGCTACCGCCGCTCACCGGTACGCTGCGCGAGTACGACACCAGAAGCGCGCGTCTGGCGGTAGCAGCGCTGGCGGGTGTCGCAGGCCCGCTCGCCAAGGCCTGCGCTCGTTGGGGCCGGCAGCGCGTGGCCATGGTGATAGGTGGCTCTACGGCGGGGCTCGCCAGCACTGAGCAGGCATACCGTGAATACGCGCACGTCGGACATATGCCGGCGTGGTGGTCGCCTAGCGCTCAACACGACTTCAGCGCCGTGCTCCGCCTGCTGCGCGAGCTCACGCACATCGCCGGCCCTGCATACGTCGTGTCCACGGCCTGCTCGTCGTCGGGGAAGGCGCTTGCGGCCGCATGGCGCCTGCTTTCGAGTGGCCGCGCCGATGCCGTGTTGGTTGGCGGGGTGGATTCGCTCTGTGAGCTCACGCTGCGCGGTTTCCATAGCCTGGGCATTCTCGCCGCGGAGCCCTGCAGGCCGTTCTCCAGACACCGCGGAGGCATCAGCATCGGGGAGGGCTCGGCGCTCTTCGTGCTGGAACGCAGCGGCGAAGCGGAGTACGCGCTCTTGGGCACCGGCGAGAGTGCCGACGCCTACCACATGACTGCGCCACATCCTGAAGGCGCAGGCGCCGAAGCCGCGATGCGTGCTGCCCTTGCAGCCGCCGGCCTGGTACCCGAAGAGATTGGCCACGTGAACGCGCACGGCACCGGCACCGAACAGAATGACCGCGCCGAGGCACTGGCGATTGCGCGTGTGCTCGGCTCGTCCGTGCCGACACTCTCCACCAAGGGTTACACCGGTCACGCGCTCGGGTCCGCAGGTGCGATCGAAGCGGCGCTCTCGC
>JADGRG010000500.1 GCA_017881145.1 Sandaracinaceae bacterium
CCGAAAGGACGGGCGTCCTTCCGGACGCCCTATCGCGCCACCTTCTCCCCGAGGGAGAAGGGAGGGGGTGGCGGCCCTGAGGTGCGTTCATCAGAAGTACCCCTCGCGCTTCTTCTTCTCCATCGAGGCATCTTGATCGTGATCGATGAGCCGGCCTTGGCGCTCCGACATGCGCGTGAGCAGCATCTCCTTTATGACCTTAGGCAGCGTGTCGGCGGTGGATTCGATGGCGCCCGAGAGCGGATAGCAGCCCAGCGTCCGGAAGCGCACCTTGCGCAGCTCAGGCTTCTCACCTGGCAGAAAGCGCATGCGCTCGTCGTCGACCATGATCAGCGTGCCTTCTCGCTCCACCACGGGGCGTTCGGCAGCCAGGTAGAGCGGCACGATCGGAATGCCTTCCAGGTAGACGTATTGCCAGACGTCGAGCTCGGTCCAGTTGGAGAGCGGGAAGACGCGGATGCTCTCGCCCTTGTTGATCTTGGTGTTGAAGAGGCTCCAGAGCTCCGGGCGTTGGTTCTTCGGATCCCACTGGTGGAAGCGGTCACGAAACGAAAACACGCGCTCCTTGGCGCGGGACTTTTCTTCGTCGCGACGAGCGCCGCCAAAGGCTGCATCGAACTGGTACTTGCTCAGCGCTTGCTTGAGCGCCTGCGTCTTCATCACGTCGGTGTACTTCTCACTGCCGTGATCGAAGGGATTGATGTTCTCGGCCAACCCCTGCGGGTTCGTGTAGACGATCAAATCCAGGCTGTTTCTTCGGCAGAACTCGTCACGGAAGGTGATCATCTCCCGGAACTTCCAGGTGGTGTCCACGTGCATCAAAGGGAAGGGCACCTTGGCCGGGTAGAACGCCTTGATGGCGAGCCGCACCAGCACCGAGGAATCCTTGCCGATGGAGTAGAGCATCACGGGCCGCTCGAATTCGGAGGCGACCTCGCGAATGATCTGGATGCTCTCGGCTTCGAGCTGTCTTAGATGCGTAAGTCGCTGCGTGTCGATCGGCATCGAGTGGCTCTGCCTCCGCAAAAAGGGCGCTTGTCCGAGCGTCTGCGAAGCGTGCGGTCTACCCTCTAGCTCTCGCGCTTTCAATCCGAAAGCCTGGATTGCCCGTCCTGGCTCACCAGCGCGACCACGCCGTCGTGGACGTGCCCGTTGCTGGCGACGATGTAGCCGCGCAAGAGATCCGCTGGCCCACCACTCAGGCTGGTGAGCCGTCCGCCTGCAGCCAGCACCAGGGCTGCGCCGCCCACCATATCCCAAGGGGAAAGCTTGCGTTCCCAGTAGGCCTCGTAGGTTCCGTCCGCGACCAGACACAGGTCGAGCGCGGCCGAGCCGCAGCGCCGGATGTCGCGCACCGCCGGCATCACGCGGGCAAACGCCGCCAAATTGTCTTCCGGCGCGCCCATCCGCCGTAGCACCGGCGAAAATCCGGTGGCCACCAGCGAATCGGAGAGGTCGTCGGTCGGGCTCACCTGGCAGGGATTGCCGTTGCGAAAGGCTCCGCCGCCGACGTAGCCGTGCCACTCGCTAGCGAGGGCCGGTGCAACCACTGCGCCGAGCACGGGCTTGCCGTGCTCCAGGAGCCCGATGCTGACTGCGAAGAAGGCATGCCCGTGGGTGAAGTTCACCGTGCCGTCGATTGGGTCGCAGTACCAAGTCCGCCCCTCCGAGTGCGTCCCGCCTTGCTCCTCGCCGACGATGGGTAGGTTCGGTGTGCGCTCGGCAAGCAGCCGCCGAATCAGCCGCTCGCTCGCCAGGTCATGCTCGGTAACCAGGTCCGCGTAGCTCGCCTTGCGCTCGAAGCTCGGCCGCGAACGCCAGGCTTTGAGCACCAGTTCCGCCGCCTCCCGAGCCACGCTCAGGGCAACCAGGGTCAAAGCCTCGAGGTCTTTGTTCTCGGTCATGGTGTGAGATGGGTAGCGCCGCACTCGCCGCCTAGCAACAGGAAAGTTCAACGAATTCATCGGTATGTGGCGGCATGACGGAACCGAGCCAAGAGGTCCGTCGGGCCGCCGACACTAAACGCAAGTTCATCCACTGCTCAGCACAACAGAATTGTGAAATCACACCACTCAGCCGAGCGCTGCACCTCCGACGCCGATCGGCCTGCGACCAGCGACCCAGTTTGGGGCGCAGACCCGGTCTGACCCAGGTTCGGGTTTGACCCAGGTTCGGGTTTGGTTGGCTTCGCTTGGGCCGAGGCTCAGGCTTCGTGCTTCAACGCGAAGCGGTCTTTGAGCTCGATGCCCAGCACGCAGCCGCCGTCTGCCGGGTATTGCGAGCGGATCTTCCCGCGTAGGCGCTCGGTTCCGACGACCTCGACTTCCTTGTCCACCTGGAACGCGCCGAGACTCTCGACGTGGGTGGTGAAGAGCGCGATGCCCAAGCCGTGCTCGGAAACGTTGTAGAGGGTGCCCTCGATCGAGCTGTGCCCAACTTCGAGCTTGATGTCCGTCGCCTGCCGTGGCGCGCGCCGTGGGCTGCGCCGAGCTTCACTGAGTGCGGCCCTGGCACGTGCTCCCGGCGCGGCTTGTTGGCGCAGCCGCACCACGGCGTCCCAGAGGCCTTCCGGTCGACGTTCCAGGTGGATGCCGACTACCAACTCGAGGTCGGAGGGCTGCGAAAGGCGGTTTGCGATGTCCGCATCCGGCAGCTCCGCGCTGAACCGGTCGCTGAGCTTCTCGCGAAAGTCCGCCATCTTCACCCGCAGGGGAGTGACATCGCCAGCAGGCTCCAGCAGCGCGTACACAGTCCGCGAGCCGCTCTCGAAGACCGTCTCCAGGTGCACGCTGCGAATCGGGATGTGGATCTTGTTCACGCTCGGCTCCGACCGCATTCGCCGGCCAAGGCTAGCAGCTAGCCGGCCCGGTCGCGAGCCGCCTTGGGCGCCGTGAGCGAAGCGCTGCGGTGTGGCATGGGCTCGCAGCGCAGGTATGGGAAGAGCGCTGCACACTAAGTCAAGGCTCTGTAATCACTTGGGTTTCCTGATCGTCGAGGAGTCGCAGACAGGTCCTCGAGCAGAAATCTTGTTCATCAAACTTCCCCGTGAGGTGAGAACGCGCTATACGAGCACAACCGCCGTACATCCAACAAACACTAGGCGGGTGACATCGGAGGGACTTGGATATGCAATTGCGTTCGTTTGGTTTTTTGGTTGTGGCAGCAATACTGATCGCGGCTTGTGGCAGCAGCAAGACGAGCACGCCGTCTGCGGACGCCGGTCCAGCTAAGAAGGACTCGGCCGTAGCACCGAAGACGGATGCCGGTCCGACGAAGAAGGATGCCGGTCCAAAGAAGGACGCGGCCGTCGCCTCTACGACTATCACTTGCGCTGCGAAGACCTGCACAGCACCGAGGCTCGATCTTTCGAGCCTCATAGCTGCGGCGCCCGCCCAATTCGCCGCCATGATCACGCCATCCGCCGAGGCTCGCCTCGGCTATGCTCCCGAAGTCTGTTGCAACGGAACCGCCAAGGACAAGTGTGGCGTGACCAACGCGACCATCATCCCCGACGGGACGTGCGAGGAGCAGAATCAGCCAGGCAAGACCACGACGCTTTGCCCGACCGAGAACATGACCTTCAGCGTCCCGACGATGGGCGCACTGCCGGTGCCGATGAAGGGTTGTTGCAAGCCGAGCAACAAGTGCGGTGTCGACGTCAGCCTCATGGGTGCCGGCTGCGTGCAGCGCACGGAGATGAGCCGCATCCAGCGGATGGCCAAGCCGACGGGCGATGCCGCCGTTCCCGTGGCGCTGTTGGACATCAATTGCGACTATGCTTCGATTGTTGTTCCGACGGACGCTGGCACCCACGACGCCAGCACCCACGCTGACGCCGGGCACTGAGCGCATACAGCACAACGTCCGCTAGCGGGCGATCACCGAACACGCTCCAAGTGCGCGGCCGACCCCGGTCGCGCGCGGCGAGCAGCCGGTGGTCGCCCGTTTCAATTGCGGTCGCCGGCACTGCCCGTCGGCGCGCGGCCGGTTCGCTCGCAGCTGCGCCACCGCTCGCGAAACAGGAACGCATGGAGCGCGAGACACGAGCGAGGCGCACCCGGTTTCGAGGAGCGGGCGGAGCCTACATTTTGTAGGTGAGCACGCACCGCAGAAAGCGGGGGCGGATCGCCCGGTTGGGGTCGGGGGCCCCAACCCCGACGGATGGTGGATCGCGGTCCAGGCGTCTCTGTTTAGCGTGTCACTCTGGACGCGGGCCCGGGGCGACGTGCGACTGGGCTCGGCGCATTGCCAGTACCGATGTTGAGGGCTTCGCGTTCCTCGATGTCGAGGACGGGTGAGGTCCGAAGCTGCTGGCCTGGAACGTCGAACTCGAGTGGGTCGCCGAGGCTCGGCACGCACAAGGTCTGCAGATGGCCCGTGGCGTCGGCAACACTCTGCGAGAGCGGCCGGCGCAGGGCGGGATGTTCCCGCACCCACTGGCCGGTACGCCGGTCACGCACGCCGATACAGACATGCCCACGCACGTGATACTCCGAGTTACGGGTCAGAAATACCCGGTACGCACTCGCTCTGCGCATCTACACTCGTCCTTTCCCGCCCGCTGGCGGCTATGGCGGCTATGGCGGCTATGGCGGCTATGGTCAACGCCCGGTACCCGCCGCCGCGACAGAGTCGTCGAAGATAACGGGCCTGGTTAGGGTGGCAAGAGGGCGCAAGGAACTTTGCGCTAACTTTTTGGTAACAACGGACGGCTGTGGGCTTCACGGCATCGGGGCATCGGGTGGTCGGACCGAGGATAGGCATCGTGGGTGTGGGACGGCTTGGCTCGGCACTGGGCCGCGCTCTGCACGCGGCCGGCCACACCATTGCCGCGCTTGCGGACGCATCCGGCGGCGCCGAGGCGCTGGGCCGTGAGCTCGGCGCTGGCACCGCGGTGGTGCACACCGAGGGTGTGCCGGAGAGGGCGCAGCTGGTGTTTCTTGCGGTGCCTGACGGCGTGATCGCAGAGCTGGCGCAGGAGCTGCAGGTCTCAGCGGGCCAGGCCCTGGTGCACACCAGCGGTGCGCTGGGGCTCGATGCGCTGGCGCCGGCGCGAGCACGCGGCGCCGTGGTCGGTGCGTTCCATCCGTTGCAGTCGTTTCCGGTCGGGGCGGGCGCCGAGCGCTTTGCCGGGATCACCATCGGGCTCGAAGCGGAAGGCGAGCTTGCGAGCACGCTGCGTAAGCTCTGCGCGGGGCTCGGCGCGCGGTGGTTGTCGCTGCATGGCGTGGATCGCGCGCGCTATCACACCGCGGCGGTGTTCGCGAGCAACTACGTGGTGGCGCTGCACGCGGCGGCTACACGGGTCTGGGAGCTGGCCGGGCTGCCGGGCGGTGAGGCGCGCGCCGCCCTTTCGCCGCTGACGCTCGGGGCCGCTGCGAGCATCGCGGATCGTCCGCTGGCGGATGCACTGACGGGGCCAGTGGCCCGCGGGGATGTGGCGACAGTGGAGGGCCACTTGGCGGCACTGGCTTGCGATCTCGAGAGCCTCCAGCTCTATCGCAGCCTGGGTCGCGAGCTCTTGCTGCTGGGCCTGCCGCACGACGCCGCCGCACGCGCGCGGCTTTCGCTGCTCTTTGCCGACGAAGGCGGCTGACGTCTCGCCGGCTCGGTGTATAACCGCCGGCCATGTCGAAGAGTCACGAGCAGCTCGAAGCGCTGGCCGACCAGTTGGAGCGCAACGCAGACGATCCGGCGCGGGTCGACATCGTGCGCCGCGCCCAACGTTTCAAGCGTTCCTGGGTGGAGCTGGCCGAGGGGCTTTTGGCTCTGCGAAAGAGCCGCAAGTACGAACGCTGGGGTTATGCCGATCTCCACGAATACTGCCAGAAGGAGCTGCACATCAAGTCGGTCACCGTCGACAAGCTGATGCTGTCTTACAGCACGCTGCAGACCCACGCGCCCGAGGTGCTCTCGCGCGACGGAGTCTCACGGCCCATTCCAGGCATCGACGCCATCGACTATTTCTCCCGCACGCTGGGCGCCCGCGATGCCGAGAACGATTCCGCCCACAAGCGCCTGGACGCACCCAAGGGGGTGCTCGCGGAGTTGCGCAGTGCGGTCTTCGACGAAGGCCAATCGGCCTCCGAGCTGCGCAAGCGTTTCGACCCTATCTTCCGGCCCAAGGCCGAGCTCGACGAGCAGGGCGAAAGCCTGCGCAAAGCCAAGGCTTTGGCCGAGCGTCTGGGCGTGGTCGTGCAGGGTATCGAGGGCCTCACCGACAAGCGGGTGGCGCGGGTGCTGGCCAGCGTGGAAGCGTTGGTGCGCGATCTCGACGAGCTGCTCGAGAAGATGCCGAAGGCGGAGGCTGGCGGCAAGATTCACGCTGCGTAGCGGGAGCTCTGCCGAGACCGTTACGCCCCAACGAATTTGTTTCCGCGCCGTGTCGCTCTTGCTTCGCACCGGAGCTCGCGATGCGGCGCACGGATTCTGCTGGAATCTGGCCGATCGCCGCTTAGCCGGCGCGCTTTTCTGAAGTAGAGTCCCGACCCCAAAACGGCGGCAATGGGGTCGACCAATTCGGCCGTCCGCAATCGTCACGCGACCCGCGCGACACGACCCGCGCAACACGACCCGCGCGACACGACCCGCGCAACACGACATGGAGACAAGCATGGCAATCAGAGCTGAATACATCTGGGTGGACGGAACCGTGCCGACGGCGCAGTTGCGCTCCAAGACGAAGATCCTGCCCGGGCCCGTGAAGGACCTGAAGCAACTGCCGGAGTGGGGCTTCGACGGTTCGAGCACCAACCAAGCCGAAGGTCATGCTTCGGACTGCATCATCCGCCCCGTGTTCTTCTGCCCAGATCCGATCCGCGGCGGAGACAACATCTTGGTGATCACGGAAGTGTTCGGCGCCGATGGCAAGCCGCACTCGACCAACACGCGCGCTGCGCTGCGCGCAGTGGCCGAGAAGCATGCGGCTCAGGAGCCGATGTTCGGCATGGAGCAGGAATACACGCTGCTCGCCGAAGACGGCCGTCCGCTGGGCTTCCCCGAGGGTGGTTATCCGGCAGCTCAGGGTCCCTATTACTGCAGCGTCGGCGCGGCCACTGCGTTCGGGCGCGATGTCGTCGAAGCACATATGGAAGCGTGCTTGCAGACGGGCATCAAGTTCGCCGGCATCAACGGCGAGGTCATGCCGGGTCAGTGGGAGTACCAGATCGGCGTGGCTGGCGCGCTGGAAGTGGGCGACCACCTGCACATCGCGCGCTGGCTCTTGGCGCGCATCGGCGAAGACTTCGGCGTGTCGGTGTCGCTGGATGCCAAGCCGATGAAGGGTGACTGGAATGGCACCGGCTGCCACACCAACTACTCCACCAAGGAGATGCGCGCGGAAGGCGGCATCAAGGCGATCCTCGCAGCTTGCGAGAAGTTCCGCCCGCGCGCCGAGCTGCACGTCAAGAACTACGGCTACGGCATCGAAGAGCGTCTGACCGGCAAGCACGAGACCGCTTCCTACAAGGACTTCTCGTTCGGCACCGGCAACCGCGGCGCTTCGATCCGCATCCCGCTCGCGGTCGAGCAGCAGGGCAAGGGCTACCTGGAAGATCGTCGCCCCTGCGCCAACTGCGATCCCTACCTCGTCGCTCGGCTGATCATCGAGACGACCCTGGGCTGAGCTAGCACACGTCAGAAGCCAATCGGCCCTCGCTCGGTACTTCCGGGCGGGGGCCGTTTGCTTCTGGCATCCGAGACGCGCCGCCTGCATTCAGGCGGGCGTGCAGCCGGGCTATTTGCCGGCTTCGACGCTGAGCTTGCCGGTGAGGCGACCCGAGGCCTTCGGTGTCTGCTTGGCCTCGCCCTTGTTGGTCGTCTGCGTCGTCTGCTTGGCTTCGGCCTTGGTTGCTGACTTGGTTGCTGACTTGGCTTCTGGCTTCGATGCGGGTGCCGTCGGCTCGGGTGCTTCTTCCATCGGCGCTTCGTTCATCGCGTCGGTGGGGTCCTTCGCCAGCTGCGGCTTCTTCATTTCGCTGCTGTCGCCCGCGACGTAGGTGCAGACGTTATTGTCGTAGGAAACCAGGCCCTTGGTCGGCTGGCATTCGTAGGTGCGGGTCACGCCGCAGCCTTCGACCCGGTATTGGTTTTCCTTGTAGCCGTCCTGGAAGGGCAGGTTCTGCTTGACGGTGACCTCCGGGCACTTGAGCTCCGCAGCGACCTGCGCGCGCAGGACTTGCCGGATCTCACCGTAGACGCATCCGCTGGCGGACAGGGCCAGCAGCGAGCACGCCAGCATTGAGCTGATGCGACGAGAAGTCCGACGAGTCGAGAGCGTGAAAACCGAAGCCTGCATGGCGGGCAGCATGCCAAAGACTTGAGTCCGTTGCAAAGCCTGTCGCCGCACAAAACCTCGGGGTTTCACTGGACCACGGTGATGTTGACCTTGCCCACGCCGCCGCCGACGGCTTCGAGCCGCGTGTCCGGCACTCCTGCGTCGACCAGGCGTTGCTTGATCAGGAGTGCCCGGCTCAGCGCGACTGCGTCGTCGCCATAGCCCTGGATGCGGACCTGGAGGTCGGTGCGCGTCAGCAGCAGGTCGGCCAGCTCGGCCACGGCCTCGGCGGCCGCGGGGTCGAGGTCGGTGGAGTTGCCGACGAACTTGATGCTCTTCGCCACGATGCTGTTGCCGCGCAGTGCGACGCTCGCGGTTGCCGGCTTCTGCATCAGCGTGACGTCGAGTGAGGCCGTCGCGCGTGGCTCGACCACGACCTTGGCCAGGCGCACGAAATGCCCTTCAGAGCTGGCGCGCACCATGTATTCGCCGGCCCCGAGGGCCTCGGCCGTGAACATGCCGCGCACATCGCTGGTGGCGGATGAGCTCGATGGACCGGTGAGCTGCACGCGAGCGCCGATGACAGGGCTACCATAGATGTCGATGACGCGACCGGTGAGCTTGCCTTCGCGTGACTTCGGCGTCAGCAGACAGTGCGCTTCCACGTTGCCGCCTTCTTCAGGCACGGTGGCGATACAGCGGCCCGTCTCGTAGTCCGGGTGCGAGATCTCCATCTGCACCTCGCCCGCTGGGAAGGCTTCGCTGACGAAGTGACCGTCGCTGCTGGTCGCAATCGCCGACACGTCGCGTTCCGCGAACGCCACGATGGCGGATGCCACGGCTACGCCGTCGTTGGAGCCAACCACGCCCTGAATGCGGCCGGTCGGTTCCACTTCGTCTTCATCCTTCGGCACCTCGACCATCACCTTCTCGGGTGGCCGTGCGTCGAAGTCGTAGCCAAGCGCGATCAGCACGCGGTAGGGCGCGGTCGGAGTGAGCTCACGCACGAAGGTGCTCATGCCACTCAGGCCGATGTCGATAGCCAGCATCGCGGTCACGCCACGGATCGGCGGAACCACGCGCAAGCCGAGTGCCAAGGTCATGGGCAGAGCCGCTCCGGGCACGCGCTCGTAGCAGGAATCCTGTGTGCTGCCGATGCGGCCGGACTGCGTGTCGCTCTTCACGAAGGGACAGTCGTAGCCCTGGCGATTGACCGGGATAGCGAGCTGCCACTCTGCCAGCGGATGCAGGTAGAAACGCTCCGCGACCTCCAGCGGAACTTCGACGCCGAGGCCTAGAGCGAAGCGGTCGAGCCGGTTCACGCCCATGGCGAAGCGCTCGAAGCGATTGACCAGATGGAGCGTGTCGTTGCCCTTGGCAGCGGCCGTGCCGTTGAGCTGCGAGTAGCGAGCGTTCTCGGTGTCCTTGACGAGCAGTGCGCTGTTGTCGAAGAGGTAGCCGAAGTTGAAGCGGGCGATGAAGGGGACCGGCTTCTTGAGCTCCTGCAAGTTCAAAGCGAGCGAGGAGCGCAAGCCAAGGCTGGTGGCGCCGAAGGTCGGACCGCCGCCGCCCACCTGATTGGCGAGCAAGATGCGCAGGTCGCCGCCGAGATAGAGGAGCGGAGCCACGCGGCCGCCGAACTTGCCGCCCAGGGTGATGTCGCCCTGGCCGCTCAGCGAAACCGCTGCGGGCTTGATCGCAAGGGTCGGATTCATGGTGGTGGCGCTCGAACGGTTGGCGAGCGCGGCATAGGCCTCGAAGAACTTGGTGGCCGTCCAGCTCAACGAGAACGTCTGGCCATCCTGCTCGACGTGGTCTTTGCTCAGCAGGAAGTCGTTGCCCGAAAACGTGTCGAAGCCAAGCTGCAGCCGCAGCGCGCCCACTTCGCCGACGCTGGGGTCGACCAAGAAGAGCCCGCCGGTCGGACCCGACCAGGTGTTGTAGCGCCGGTGCGCGAGGTCCCAGGGCAGAGTCGCGCCGGGTTCTGCTTCTTCGGCGCCTTCCTCTTCGTCGTCGGTCTGCTCCCCCTCGGCCTCGTCGGTCTCTTCTTCCTCGACCTTTGGCTTGGCCTTGTGGTGCTTCTTCTTGGCGGGCTTTTTGTCGGCGACGTCTTCGTCAGCGGCGGCGGCTTCTTCCTCGTCGACCTTCTTCTTGGCCTTGTGCTTCTTCTTGGTTGGCTTTTTGTCGGCGACTTCTTCGTCGGCGTCCGCCGCGACTTCTTCGTCGACGGCCTTGGGCTTGGCCTTGTGCTTCTTCTTAGCGGGCTTTTTGTCGGCGACGTCTTCGTCAGCGGCGGCGGCTTCTTCCTCGGTTACCTTGGGCTTAGCCTTGTTGGCCTTGCGCTTAGGCTTGGGCGCCGTATCGGTCTCTGCACCCGTATCGGCCTCGATGTCCGAGAGCGAAGCCTTTTCAGACGCACGCCCGGACGCGCCCACCCGCGTCGTCGATTCCTGCGCCAGAGTGGGCCGCACACCGTACGGGGCAGCCCAGATGCAAGCAGCACAAAGCAGAGTGCAAAGCAGCGCGCTGGCGCGAGTTCTGGCTGGACCGTGAAGCGACATGCAGGACATCCCTTTCCGAGCGAAGAAGCGCAGTATCGTGGCGTTGTCGTCTCGCACTTTTGCCCCTGAAGTTCAATAGTCCCGCGCGCTGAGTGCGTAGTGGGGTGCACACCTCGCAGCGTGCGAAACGTCGTCGGGCGCACATGGTTGCACGACCTGGCTCTGCGGCCGAAGAAAGCGAGCAACGCTTCGTGTCGCTGGCGTGCTGCTGGCGTTACGGCGCGCGTGATCAGGCTTGCCCACCGGGCACCTCGAAGCCCGGAGCGTAGAGACGCATGAAGGCAGCGGGGTTCTCGACGCCGCGCGCACGCATCGCCGTCAGCGCTTCTTGCTGCAGCGCTGCGGCGGGCTCCGGTGGTAGGAGGCGCGCTTTGCACAGGCGCGCCGCAGCCAGCACGATTGGCCCGTCGCCGGCTTGCTCGGCGTCCGAGAGAATCGCATCGAGCAAGCGCAGCGCTTCGGGCAGAGCGCCGCGGCGGTGGGCTACGGCTGCACGCAAGAGCTGCACGTGATCGGCGAAGTGCGGCAAGTTGAGATCCTCGATCTGTGCGATCGAAGTCTCCACGTTCTGCAGGAAGGGCTCTGCCAGAGGCTCGAGCTCGCTCGCCATCAGCACGGTGCGAGCGCGTTGCATCAGCGCGTGTCCGGCCCAGATACGCACCGCCATCAGCGGCGAGGTCAAGACGCGATCGATGTCTGAGAGCAGCATTCGACAGGCGGCTACGTCGTGCTCGTAGAGCGCAACCTGCGAGCGCGCGACCACACTCATCAGGCCGATCACCTCGAGCGCGTCGTCCGGCGAGAGCTTCTTGGCTTGCTCGATGCGTGACCGGGCTTTGTCCAAGTCGTCGGCGACCAGCGCGCCAAACGCCGTGACGAGCTTGAGCCTGGTGACCCCGTTGGCATCTTCGCGCTCTTCGGCTTCGCGCAACCATTGCTCGCAGCGCGCTAGGTCATCGAACTGTCCGAGCATCACCACCAGCCAGCTGGTCAGGTGTCGGCACAGTCGCATCTCTGCCGTGCTGCCCTGGCAGTGGTTACGAAAGAGCTCTTCGGCTAGCGAGAGCTGCAGCGCTGCTGGCTTGAGCAGTCCGATGTTTTGAAATGCAAAACCCTGTGCGAGCGCGACCCAGGCACGGCCGTAAGGGTCGCCGCTTTCGCGACAGAGCTGCTCGGCCATCTGCAATGACTTGGGCTTTTCGTTCTCGATGGCGCTCAGGAAGAGGTCGACGTTCATGAAGTAGCAGCAGAGCGCTGGCACGATGTGCCGTGGCACTCCGATCTCGAGCGCATCGTGTAGGTAGCGCACGATCAGAGGTTGTCCGAGCAGAGGGCGCGTGAGCTGGATGGCCATGGTGATCGCCCACAGCTGCTCTAAGCGTTGCAGGGCTTCGGGTGGCACCTCGTTGCTGCGTCGCGGCGTGAAGGAAAGGCCCCGTTGTTCCAGAGTGCGCCGCATCCGCGCGGAGGTGTTGAGCGACTCGGCGATCTCGAGCGGCAGACGGACGTCGAGCGCTTGCAGGCTCTCCTTCAGCACCTCCATGCCGCGCTGCAGCTCCCCGCTCAGCACCAGCTGCACGCCGGCTTTGCGCCGCAGCTCCAGCACTTCGCCCGGCGCCGCGAGCTCGGCAGCTTTCAGATACACCTCGGCTGCTTGAGAGCCACGCCGCGCGTGCATCAGAGCGTCGCCCCACTGCACCATCAGCTCGTGTCTCCAGGCTTCGTCGTCGTGGTACTTGACGGCGATCGCGTAGAGTCCGGCGGCTTGCTCGAAGGCCAACGCGCGATTGGCCTGGACGGCAGCGCGGATTGCGTAGATGCCGGCACGGCTGTAGTCCTGCGCGCCGATCAGGTGCATGGTCAGACCCTGGAGATCGCTCGTGCCATGGGCTTCGAGCGCAGCGGCCAGGCGCCGATGCCAATGCTGGACCAGCGCTTCATCCATGCGTGAGAGCATGGCGTCGCGAATGCCGTCGTGGAAGAGCTCGATGGCGCGCGAGCGTGCCACGCCCACGCCGCGCACCAGCTTGGAACGCCGCAGCTCCGTCAGCGCTTCGTGCAGGTCCACCTCGGTCGGGATCAGCGCGGCCAGCGTCTCTTCGTTGACGGGTCGGCCGGCCACGGCCAGCAGCTCCAGGAGCGTGAAGGCGCTGTGCGGCAGCCGCGAGAGCCGCTCGGTGAGCGCCTGTTCGAGGCTCACGGTCTGGACGATGCCGCCGCCGTCAGCGTCAGAGCGCAGAGAGCTCTGCTTGCCGGGACTGCTCTTGAGGTGGTGGACGACTTCGCCCAAGAGGTAGGGATTGCCGCGCGACTCGCGGGCCACGGCCGCAGCGTCCACGGTGGAGTCTGGACCGAGCAGCTTGCGCGCGAGGCTGAGGCTTTCGGCGTCGCTGAGCGCGGAGACGGTCACCTGCCGGATGTCGGTCTGCTTGTTTTCGCGGGTGTTTTCGAAGAGCGCGCGCAGGCATGGGCTCGATTCGAGGTCGGCGCTTCGGTAGGCGCAGAGGAAGAGCATGGCGGGGCGCTCGGCTCCGGTGATCAGATCCACGATCAGGCGCGCGCTCTCCACATCGCCCCATTGCAGGTCGTCGATGTAGACGATCAGGGGCTCGCGATGTGCGATGCGCGCGAAGAGCTCCTTGAGCGCCGAGAAGGCGCGCCTGCGCAGGTCGCGCGGATCGCTCGGCAGTCGTGAGCGGCGCTTGACGCGGTTGACGATCTCGACGCGCTTGAGCACCGGGAAGATGTGTGCGAGCGCTTCGATGTCCTTGGGCATCAACTCGGCGGCTGCGTAGATGGGCAATTTTCCGAGGTAGCGGCAGAGCGAGTCCACCACGCTGTCCCAGGCCTTGAAGGGTACCGTCTCGCGTTCGTAGCAGCGGCCTTGCAGGATGACTGCGCCGCGCTCTTCGCGCGCACGGTTGACGCAGCGCTCGGCCAGCGCGCTCTTGCCCATGCCGGAGAGCCCCTGGACGAAGCACACCACCGGCACGCCGTCGTCGGTGGCCGAGAGCGCTCGCTCCAGCTCCTTCAGCTCTGCGCTGCGACCCACAAAGACGGTGGCGGCATCCTCCCCGCTCGGGGTCGGGCGCAACTCGGCCTTGTCCGAGGGACGACCGCGCAGCATCTGCAGCAGGGTTGCGCCGTCCGGGCGTGTGCTGGGATCGCGGGAGAGCAAGGAGATGCA
>JADGRG010000501.1 GCA_017881145.1 Sandaracinaceae bacterium
GCCTCTATGACCTGCCTGTCCTCATCTCGGTGGAAGAGGTCAGCGTATCAACTCCATTTGGCGCACCTTCGGACGCGATCGTTCGCGGCCAACTTGGCTCGGTGACGCTACTCTTTCTGCCGCGCCATGGCCGAGGGCACCGGATCGCGCCGCACCGCATCAACTATCGCGCCAACATCTTCGCGCTCAAGGCGCTCGGTGCTGAGCAAGTGGTCAGCGTGTCAGCGGTGGGCTCGCTGAAAGAGAACATCCACCCGGGCGAGATGGTCATCGTCGATCAGTTCATCGATCGCACGCGCAACCGTCCCAGCACGTTCTTCGACGAGCACGGGGTGGTCGCACACGTCGGCTTCGCCGACCCGACCGACGCAGCTTTGCGCGATGCGCTTTGCGCGGCGTCGAAGACCGCCGGCGCGAAGTTTCATGTCGGCGGCACCTATGTGTGCATGGACGGCCCACAGTTTTCGAGTCGCGCCGAGTCGCTGCTTTATCGAGGCTGGGGCGCGGACGTGATCGGCATGACGAACCTGCCGGAGGCCAAGCTCGCGCGCGAAGCAGAGCTCCCCTACGCGAGCATCGCCATGGCAACCGACTACGACTGCTGGCACCAGAGCGAGGAAGTCGTGACGGTGGAAGCCGTGATCGCCGTCATGAACAAGAACGTCAGCACGGCGCGCGAGATCGTGCGTGCCCTGGTCGCGAAGCTTCCCGACCCCACAAAGAGTCCTGCAACCAACGCCCTCAAGGACGCGATCATGACTTCGCCCGCGCACGTCTCGCGCGCGACACGTGAAGCCCTCGCGCCGTTGATCGGCAAATACCTGCCCGTGGAGTGACACGCATGCGCCCTACTTTGATCGTCGGCTCGATCGCTTTCGACACCCTGCACATCCAAGGCAAGAGCCACCTCAAGGTGCTCGGAGGAGCGGCCACCTACGCCTCCATCGCCGCCGCCCACTTCTGCCCAGTACAGCTGGTGGGCGTCGTCGGACGCGACTTCCCGGACAGCGCGGTGCATCTCCTGCGTGAGCGTGGAGTGGACCTGGCCGGACTCGAGATCGCCGATGGCGAGACCTTCCACTGGGAAGGTCGTTACAGCGAAGACCTCTCCTCGCGCGAGACCATCCGTACCGACCTCAACGTCTTCGCCGATTTCCGTCCCAAGATCCCCGAGACGTTCCGCACGGCCCCATTCGTGATGTTGGGCAACATGGATCCGACCCTGCAGATCGAGGTGCTCGATCAGGTCGACAAGCCACGCTTCGTGCTCGCAGACACCATGAATCTGTGGATCGACATCCGGCACGCGGAGCTCATGACGCTGCTCAAGCGCATCGATCTGCTGGTGGTCAACGACGCGGAAGCCCGCCAGCTCTCCGGCCACGGGAATCTGGTGCGGGCGGCCCGTGAGCTGCACGCGCAGGGCCCGAAGACGGTGATCATCAAGAAGGGTGAGCACGGCGCGTTGCTCTTCCAGGGCGAAGAGATCTTCAGCTTGCCAGCGCTACCCCTCCACGGTGTGGCCGATCCAACCGGCGCCGGTGACACGTTCGCGGGTGCGCTTATCGGCTACCTGGCGCGCGCCAACGATCTCTCCGGCCCGAGCCTGCGCAAGGCCGTGGTCTACGGCTCGGTGCTGGCCTCGTTCTGCGTAGAAGGCATCAGCACCGAACGATTGACCTCTGCGACACCCGCAGACGTGCACCGCCGCTTCGAGCACTTCCGACAGCTCACCGCGTTCTAGAGGTGGTGAGCTGACGCTACCGGCCGCCTCAGCTCGGCGCTGCGGCCGTGGCGGAGTGCTCGCCTTCAGCGAGGTACTTTGCGCGCTCCTCGCTCACGAGCTGCAGGAGCTCGTCGCGTCCGACCTGACGCGCATCGCTGAGCGCACGCATGTAGCCGTCCGCATAGGCCTGCGCCTGCACCTTCTTCGCGTGCAGCGTGCCCTGATATCTCATCTCGATCGCCTCGCGCAGCAACCCGCGCACTCGCGACATCAATTCTTCGTGCCCCATCGCCAGTCTCCTCGCATGCGGCAGCGCAGCCGCGCCACCAACTAAGAAGAGCCATGCCTTGCTCGCGATCCCACGTCAAAAAATTGGAGCCTTCGTTCGCGCCAAACAAAGCGCGATCGAAGGCTCTGTGCCGAGGGCGGGATTCGAAGCCCCTTGCCGGAGGGTCACGAGCGTGCACGTGACGACATTCCTGCGGACAAAGCGGCCGACAAGCCACCGCTAACAGCACTCGGCCGCACGCCTGGGGGGCAAGAGTGCGCGGGTGGCGGCCCACCGGCGCCGGGCCGACGCGCTCCGCGGCCAAAACGCGCGGTGTTCCGGGAGGCGAAGCGGATGTACGGGGGCGAAATCGGGTTGACGGCGGGGCAATGTGCGGTTCGAATGTCTTCGGCACCCCAAACCCCAATCTACGAGAGGATGCCGCATGAAAACCCGATTCTTGTCCGCTCTTGCGAGTGGTCTCACGATCGCACTGATTGCTTCCAACGCCTTCGCCGATGTCACGATCGACCGCACGAAGAAGTATCAGACTATCGAAGGCTTCGGCTTTTTCGGCGGCGCCGACGTGTGGTGGAACGGACCCGCGGCGGTTCTCGACGACGCATGGAGCGCGATGGTGATCGATGATCTCGGGCTCACCATGTGGCGCAACGAGTACTACCCAACGGCCACCAGCGCAGCCCCGCAAGATGCCCGGTGGACGGATCAAAAACCGGTCGTGCAATCGCTCTATTCGCACGCCAATGCGAGCAAGGTGCCGCTCAAGGCAATCCTCACGATTTGGTCGCCGCCGGTAAACGTCAAGTGCATCGGCGTCAAGGGCGGGGTGCCCGATTACGGGACGTGCGCGACCCCTCTTCAGCGCCCGACGGACACCAAGGGTGGCAACATCTTGGACCCCTCACAGGCCACCGCATTTGCGAACTGGCTCGTTGCGGGCCTGCAGATGTACAAGGACGCTGGCGTCGATGTGTACGGTCTAAGCATGCAGA
>JADGRG010000502.1 GCA_017881145.1 Sandaracinaceae bacterium
AACAGGAACGCATGGAGCGTGAGACACGAGCGAGGCGCCCCCGGTTTCGAGGAGCGCGCGGAGCCTACATTTGTAGGTGAGCACGCACCGCAGGAAGCGGGGGCGGATCGCGATGTGGATCGCGGTCAAGGCGTCTCTGTTTAGTGCTGTCCGGGCAGTGCGCACGATGGAGTAGCCGGAAGCTGCGCTGCGCAGAACAAGTTGGCTCGCTGAACGTGGCCCATTGCCTGCTGAATGGCGCCGGGACTTTGCCCCTGAAAAAGCCTGTGCTAGGTTGGCAATTGTGGATGTCGTGCTGCGGAAGCTCGGGCGCAAAGGAGGCCGGATCGTTGCAGGTCGGCTGCTTCGAGCGCCGCGCAATGGCTCCGTGGTCGTGATCGAGTTCCCCGACGGCCTGCACGAGTACGTCACCACGCCGGTCAAGCGCGTGTTGCGCTTGGCGGGCAACGACGTGTTCTTCTTGCAGACGGCAAACAGCTGTTACCGGCTCGAGGTTCGCTCCGGGCGCGAAGTGATGCTGGACAGCGTCGCCAAATAGAGAGCCAAATAGAACGCATCTCCGATGGCGAGTGCGTGGGGAGAGAGGGCGTCGCAATGCGGACGCCTTCTTCGTTTTCAGCGCAGGTCTAGGCGACCGAGCTTCACGATCAGCTCGTCGAGCAAGGCGGCGATGCGCTCGAAGTCACCCGGTCGCGGCTGAAACGTTTCCTCGTTCACATAGAGCGCTCGGTTGAGCTCGATCTGGATGGCGTGCATGTGCTCGCGCGGACGTCCGTAGTGCGAAGTCACGAAGCCACCCTTGTAGGGATCGTCATGGCGCACCGAAAGGCCCGCCGAACGAAAGTGCGCATCGACGAGATCGATGACGCGTGCATCCGCTGTGGTGCGGCCTTGCGTGCCTGGCACCACGTCGGCACGTTGCGAGCCGGCATCGACGTGCAGCGAGCGCCCACGCGAGGGCATGGAATGACCTGCCAGCAAGATCGCAAAACCGAAGCGTTCGCGCAGATCTTCCAGCACTTGCCGCAACACCGTGTGGTAGGGCGTGTAGAAACGCGCGAGCCTCTGCTCCAGCCTGGCGTAGCTGAGCGGCCGCTTGAGCACGGGCCGGCCGTCGGTCGTGGCGCGCCAGACCACTCCGCGCGGTTGCAGCGTGGTCGGGGAAGGATGATCGGTCACCGTGACGGCATCCACGTCGGTCTCGGCGCGATTCAGATCGACCACGTAGCGAGAGACACGCGCCACCAGAAGTGCAGCGCCCAGGCTCGGCGCGTGCGCATAGAGCCTATCGACGTGAATGTCCGCATCGCGAATAAGCGCGTCTTGCGGCGCGCTGAGCTCGTCCGCCACCAGATCGGGAATCCACACGCCTGCATGCGGCACCTCGACGAGCAACGCGCTCGAAGCTGCGGTTGGCGGCTGTAGATCGAAGAACGCCACGAGCCTCAGGTTTAGCACAGGACGACGCGCGAGGGGTGTGGATCTCGGAGAGCGCTCGCAGCAATGCCCACATTTCCGCAGGGCAAAGAAGCGTGAGCTCGCTGCGTTCGCGCAACAAGATGCTTGTGTCGCGACGCAACCTGCCGTGTATCATTCCTTGTCGACGCATCGAGCGTTGTCGGCCCAAGCCCGGACCAGTCATACGCATGTCCACCGTCGCTTCTCGTCGTTCGCAAGATCCTTATCTCGGTAAGACCGTCGCGGGTCGCTATCGCCTGGAAGCCAGACTCGGCGAAGGTGGAATGGGCGTCGTCTACCGGGCGCGCCACGTGCTCATCGATCGGGTCTGCGCGATCAAGCTGATCCGTCCGGACCTGCGCGGTGAGACGCATCTGCGCGCGTGGATGCTGCGCGAAGCCAGAGCCGCCAACCGAGTGGACCACGCGCACATCGTGCAGATCCACGATGTCGGCGAGACCGACGACGGCGAGCTCTACCTGGTCATGGAGTACCTGGTGGGGACAGCGCTGTCGACCGTCGTCTCCAAGGGCCCGCTACCCATCGAGCGCGCGGTCGACGTCATCGAGCAGATGTGCGCCGCTCTGGCGCGTGCCCACGACCTCGGCGTCGTGCATCGCGATCTGAAGAGCGACAACATCATGCTCACGGTGCAGGGCGGTCGTAAGGATTTCGTGAAGATCCTCGACTTCGGGTTGGCGGCGCTGACCCGCGACGCGCGCCTGGCACCCAAGGGTGCGGTGTTCGGCACGCCAGAGTACATGGCCCCCGAGCAAGCGCGCGGCGAAGACGCCACGGCACTCTGCGACCTCTACGCGCTCGGCATCCTCTTCTTCGAGATGCTGACCGGACAGTTGCCGTTTCGCTCCAGCGATCGCGAGACGCTGCTCGAGATGCAGCGCAGCGCAGCACCACCCCGACCACGCTCACTGCGCGCAGACATGGCACCGCAAGCCGAAGCCATCATGCTGCGCTTGCTGGAGAAGGATCCTTCTCGCCGCTTCCGCGACGGACACCATCTCCAAGAAGAGCTCAAAGCCTTTCAGCGCACGCTGCCTGGCCGCACCTGGGAGGTGCAACAAACTGATGCACCCATGGCCCCGCCTCCGCCACCACCCGCGCCGACGCCGGGAGTGCAGGAGTGGGGCACGCGTGCTGCCAACTTTCAACGCGCACTGGCGCGTGGCTATCCGAACGGCAAGGCGCCCGACGACGTACAGCAAGCGGCTGACACGCTATGGGACCTGGCCTCACGCGCAGCACGCTTGGAAGGCGAGCTGGCGAGTCACTCGCAAAAGCTCGATGCCACTGAGAAGCGTGGCCGAGCGCTACGCGCCGAAATGGGCCGCAAGGTCGAGGAGCTGGCGGCCGAAGAGTCACGCGCCCTGCGCGAGGCCGGCGATTGGCGCGAGCGTGCGCGCAAGATCGAAGCGACCGTGAGCCAGGCCCGACAAGAGGTCGAAGAGTCTAGCCGCCGCGCCGATGCGCGCGACGTGGCGTCTCTGGATCCGCCCAAGTTGCGGCAGGTATTCGAAGCTGCCGGCGCGGCGCGGGCGAGGCTCGAAGCGAACCAAGTGCACTATGAATTCCAGCTCGCCCACGCCAGTGAGAAGGAGAAGCAAGCAGCCGACCTGCGCAAGCAGATCGAGGAGCTACGCAAGCAGTTGCAACGCTACTCCGATGCACTGGAGAACGATCTGGCCGCCGGTCGGGATCGGATCGCGACCCGCGTCAAAGAAGCGCTCGGTTTCGAACGCAGCTTCGACGAAGCCTCGACGCTTCTGCTCACGCATCTGCGCGACCGACCCGAGTGCCGCGACCTGATCGAGGAGCTCGTAACCGGAGAACGCGAGCGCACCGCCAACGCGCGTCACAGCCGCGTCAAACGCGAAGGCGACACCAACCAAGGTGCGCCCGCCGCTGACTGAGGATTCGCGACATACCACCCAAGCAGCCTGCGGCTCTTGGGTGAGATCGCCACATACCACCCAAGCAGCCTGCGGCTCTTGGGTGAGCTATCGGCACGTGCCGCGCGCGCTTGGATCGCCGCAGCGCCAGATGAATCAGTAGCCGAGGTCGGAATTGAACCGACACGCCCTTGCGGGCACCGGATTTTGAGTCCGGCGCGTCTGCCAGTTCCGCCACTCGGCCAAAGCAGGGGCGCGACTATACAACCTTTTCTTCTCGGCGCCAGCGCAACCCGACACACGCTCTGCCCAAAGCGCGGACCGAGCTTCATGCGCTCGGCTGCGATCGACGCGATCTGTTCAGGGCGCGAACTCGACCAGGACGCGGTGCGGGATGATGCCGGCGTCACTGCCGCGGTCGAGCACGTCTTGGATGGCGCGGCGGCCCTCCTGCCCGTAGTCGAGCGTGTCTTGATTCGCATACATCGCGAGGTAGCGATCGAAGAGCGCGCGCTCACGCGGCACGCCTTCGCGCGTCTCGGCAGCGAGCAGGGCAGAAAGCACTTCGTCGCGATGCGCGAGCGCGTAGCGGATGGATTCGCGCAACACCGCTGAGACTTCGACAATCACAGAAGGGCCGAGCCAGCGTGCAATCACGTTGCCACCGAGTGGCAGTGGCAGCGAGGTCAGTGCCTTCCAGGCCTCGCCGAGCTCGAGCGCGCGGTGCAGACCCTGCCGCTCGTAGAGCAAGCGGCCTTCGTGAATCAGCAGCGCGGCGTCGACCTCGTCGTTCTGCAGCGCCGCAAAGGCGCGGGCAAAGGGAGCGACCGGCACGGTGACGGCGGTGAAGTTCGGCACGAGCAAGCGCAGAACCAGGTAGGCCGTGGTGCGCGGGCCGGGGACGCCGATGCGCAGGCCGGAAAGCTCTTCGCGAGGCAGCGGGCGCTTGGCCACCACCACTGGCCCGTAGCCGACCCCCACGCTGCCACCGTGGGGCAAGAGCAGATAGCGATCGGCCAAATACGCGTATTGGTGGATCGACACGGCGCTCACGTCCGGCGCACCTGCGGCTTCGGCCGCTCGGTTTAGCGCCTCGGTGTCGGCGCGCTCGCGCACGAAGCGGAAGCCACGGGTGTCGATGCGACCTTCCGCGATCGCCCAAAACATAAAGGCGTCGTCGGCGTCCGGACTGTAGGCGACTCGGATGATTCGCTCGGCGGGCACGCTCGCCGTCTAACGCCTTTCTGGCCGCCGGGCAACGTTGACCGCAGCGCGTCATCTTGGCTAACCTCCGACCTCCGTGTTGCGCCCGAAACCACCCCTGCGTCGTAGCCTATGGATCGCCTGGTTCGTAAGCGCCGCTGTGTTGGGCGCGCTGGGCGCGCTGGGCGGCACCGCCATCACGCGGGCCGCTGATGTCCGCGGACAGCTCCTGCTCGGCGCCTATCATCCGCCTGCACCACCCAAGCCGCCACGCGCCGCCTTCAACTGGGAGATCGACAACGGCGTCAAGGAGGTGATGCGCGACCGCGTGTCAGCTCCGCGCGAGCTGGCGGTGGTGCTGATCGGCAGCGGCGAACCGAAGCTGCCCGATCACGTCGAGGTGCCCGTCTCGGGTGGCTGCTTGCTGCCTGCAACCGTGGTGGTGCGCACCGGGTCGACGGTTCGGATCCGCAACGACGACGAAATCGGTCACGAGCTCTACGCCGAAGGGCTCGACGGTTTCTCCGCCGAAGCCACCTCGCCGCGGGCGGTGCGCTCCATCCACCTGACCAAGCCCGGCGGCTGGCCGCTGCGCGACAAGCTGGCGCCGCACGCCCAGGCATATCTGCACGTGCTGCCGGACCTGGTCGCGATCGGCAAGGTCGATGCGAGCGGCAACTACGTCTTCGCCGATGTGGCGGCGGGCAAATACACGCTGAAGGTGTTCCACGGACCAAACACCGTCGCCACCAAAGAGATCGAAGTGGGCGACCGGGCACTGACCGTAGACCCGCTCACCTTGGAAGCCGCGCGACCTGCGCCGGTTGCGCCGGTTGCGCCGGTTGCGCCGGCTTCCAAGGCGTCGCCCTAGTCTGCTTGCCGGAGGCCGCAGTGCATGCGGCTCGTCGACGGGGATCCGATGCTCCTATCAAGATTTTGGTACATTCTCCTCGCCGTCGCCGCCGCTGCTGCAACCGGCGCAGCGCTGCTCGCGCAGGGCATCATCAACGACAAGTCACTCGAGCAGGTGGCGAGCGAATTGCGGCGTGATCGCGTCGAGCTCGACGCCGTGCTGCGCTTAGAGGCGCGCGCGCGCCTGGACCGCATCAGCTTCATCACCGTCGACAACAAACTCGGCGGCTTGCTCAAGCAAGCTGCGCCCGTGCCCGTCACCGACGAAAAGCAGCTGAGCAAGCTGAGCAGCGACACCAAAGACGTGTTGCGCGGCCACTATGCGCGCCTTCTGGAGGCCGCAGGTCCCGGCGCCAAGGAAGCCGACGTCGCGCCCGACATTGCCTTTGCGCTCGACTCAGCCGGCCGCATCATCGCGCAGCTCGGCCCGCTCGAAGTCAATCCGCCAGGGTCGAGCCTCGCCACCTACCCGCTGGTCGACCGCGCGTTGCACGGCTACGTGCGCGACGACATCTGGGTCTACGATCGGCGTATCTACCGCATGGCGGCCAGGCCCGTGCTCTACGGTGGCGACTACGTGGGCGCCATCGTCCATGGCTACAGGTTCGATAACGCGTTCGCGGAGAAGCTCTCACAAGGCCTGGGCGACGTGACGCTGGCGTTCTTCTACGGGACGAACGTCCTGGCCAGTTTTGCTCCGCCCGATGCAGCGACCGCACCACCGCTGGCGGAGGTCGCTGCACCGCTGCCGCAGGTGCTCAACGACGAACATTTCAAGCACGGTGAACGCACTGAGCCGTACGCGCTGCAATCGGGCGCACGAGCGCTCTACTCACTCGTCACCGGCGGAGCGGCGGCTGCGAACGTGGGCTACGGCATCGGCCGACCACTGCGGCTCATCGCGGCGCCGCAGGAGATCTTCCAGAATGCCTCGCAGCAGCAGGTCCAGGCCTTGCCGCTTCCGATCCTCGGCGGCGCGGCGGCGGTCTTGGCCCTCTTTGGTTTGCTCTGCGTGTATTTCGAGCGTGACCGTCCGTACAAGGTGCTGCTTCGCAAGATCGAAGAGATCACCGAGGGCGAGCGCGATCGCTTGCTCGTGACCGAGTGGCGCGGCCTGTATCGCAAGCTGAGCGACGCCGTCAATCGCGCCATCGACAAGTCAGTCGAGAAGGCTGCCGAGAAGCTGCCTGCCAGCAAGAAGAAGGCGAACCTCGACGAAATTCTCGGGCCGACGCCGCAGAGCGCGGCGGAGCACTACTTTGGCTTTGCAGACAGCGGTGGCGAGCCATCCAAACCGCCAGCGCCGAAACCCGCACCGATGCCTGCGCCGAAGCCTGCCGCGCCGCCAGCGCTGCCAACACCAGTGCCTGCGCCAACGCCGCCCACCCCGCCGCGCGCTGCGCCGACGCCTGCACGACTCGCGCCCGCGCCTGCACCGGCCAGCCCACCAACCGCGGTGCCCGTACTCGCCACGACGCCTGCACCAACGGCTGCGGCGGTGCCGGCGGCCGGCGCCGAGACTGGCGACTTCGACGAGCCGGCGCACTTCCGTGAGGTCTACGAGCAGTATGTCGCGACACGCCGGCAGTGCGGCGAGTCGACCGACAGCCTCAGCTACGAGAAGTTCGAGGTCACGCTGAACAAGACGCGCAACCAGGTGCTCGCGAAGCACGCAGCCAAGAGTGTGCGCTTCAGCGTCTACGTCAAAGAGGGCAAGGCCGCCCTCAAGGCGACGCCGATCAAAGCGTAGTTGGAGCTACCAGCGGGCCTCGTCCAAGGGTCGCCACCACGCCCTCTCAAGGCGACGCCGATCAAGACGTAGGTCGACCTGCGGGCAACGCCCAGCAAAAGTGGCTCGCTCCACCCACCGGGCGTGGATTTCCCCCCAGCGGAAGTCCTGGTGGGACTATCAGGCAAGATTCATGTTCAGAGAACCTGAGCGCATTTATGCACAGACTGTGCAATACTGAGCGCTACTTTGTTGCGGAAGGGTTGACGCTTCGCGATTCCACCGTGACAGGCGAGCACTTTGTGTCCCGAAAGACCCGAAGGGTGGAAGCCGCTGGTCCCGTGAACGCTTTGGCATACCTAGTGCTTGGTAGATGGTTGAAGGACGGACGCCATGAATAAGCTCTTTTCCACCCTGACACTTGCAAGCCTACTGATTGTCGGTGGGGCGAGTTCTCTTGCCGCGCAAGACATGGACGGCTTGCTCACCCGCACCGAGTTCGATGTCCGGGTCCGACAGGCCCGGCTCCGCGAGTAACTCGCGCAGCGCGCCGCGGCTGACCAGGCGCTACTTGAGGCCAAGCAGAAACACCACGACCTGGTGGAGCGGAAGGCTCCTGGGGCAGTAACAGGGCCGACGGCCGTGCCCGAGCTCGACCCGAGCGCAGCAGCGTCTGCCCTGGCGCTGCTCATTGGCGGGGCATTGGTGCTCACGGGCGCGCGCAGGCGTCAGGCGGCCCGATCCTGACGTCGCCATAGGTTTCCGGCACACCTTCGAGCGCGCATCGGCTAGATTCCTGGCGGGTGCCGCTCTGTGTGCCCAGGGAAATCACGGCAATGAATATCGTCGTTACGGGTGGTGCGGGCTTCATTGGCTCCAACTTTCTAAACCTGCTGGTGCCGAGACACCCTGAGCACCGTTTCATCAACGCCGACAAGCTCACCTACGCGGCGCATCTTGGAAGCTTGGAGTCCATCGCCGATCGACCCAACTACGCGCTGGAGCGAACCGACATTGCGGACGCGCAGGCGGTGCGCGAGCTCTTCCAGAAGCACAAGCCGCAGCTGGTGGTGCACTTTGCGGCGGAGAGCCACGTGGACCGCAGCATCCACGCGCCCGAAGCTTTCATCACTACCAACATCACCGGGACCTTCAACCTGCTGCAGGCGTTCCGGGAGCTGCCGCAGGGCCACGGTGTGCTCTTCCATCACGTGAGCACCGACGAAGTTTACGGTTCGCTCGGCGAGACGGGCCTCTTCACCGAGACCACACCCTACGACCCGTCGAGCCCCTACTCGGCCTCCAAGGCATCGAGCGATCATCTGGTCCGGGCTTATCACCGCACCTACGGCCTGCCGACCAAGATCACCAACTGCTCGAACAACTACGGCCCATACCAGTTCCCCGAGAAGCTCGTTCCGCTGATGATCCTCAACGCCGCGGAAGGCAAACCGCTGCCGGTCTACGGCCGCGGAGTGAACATCCGCGATTGGCTCTACGTGGAAGACCACTGCGAGGCGATCTGGGCGGTGATCCACAAGGGGCGCATCGGCGAGACCTACAACGTCGGTGGTCTCAGCGAGCGCCGCAACCTCGACGTGGTGCAGCAGATCTGTGCGCTCGTGGCCGAAGAAACGGGCCAGCCGCTCGCGCAAGTGCAGGGTCTCATCCGCTTCGTGGAAGACCGGCCTGGGCACGACCTGCGCTACGCCATCGACCCCAGCAAGGTGATGCGCGAGTGCGACTTCCGCCCCAGAGAGAACTTCGAGAGTGGGTTGCGCAAGACCGTGCGCTGGTTTTTGGAGAACAAGACCTGGGTGGAGCAGGTACGGTCGGGCGAGTACCGCAAGTGGATCGAGAAGAACTACAGCGCCCGCGCCTGACGCAAACGCGCTTCTGGCACAGAGCGATTCGGAGAGAGCGATGATTGAAAGAGGCATCATCTTGGCAGGCGGTTCGGGGACGCGGCTGCATCCGCTGACGCGTGCCGTGAGCAAGCAGCTGATGGCGGTCTACGACAAGCCAATGATCTACTTCCCGCTCAGCACGCTGATGCTGGCGGGTATCCGCGAAGTGCTGGTCATCACCACGCCGCACGACCGTGCGCTCTTCGAGCAGCTGCTCGGCGACGGAACGAAGTGGGGCATGCACATCAGCTACGCAGTGCAACCGAGCCCCGACGGACTCGCGCAGGCATTCTTGATTGGCGAACACTTCCTCGCAGGCCAGGGCGCGGCGCTGGTGCTCGGCGACAACATCTTCTACGGACATGGCTTGCCTGAATCGCTGCGCAGCGCCGTGCAGCAAGAATCGGGCGCCACGGTCTTCGGCTACTGGGTGCGCAACCCCGAGGCATTCGGCGTGGTCGAGTTCGACAAGAACGATCGCCCGGTGAGCATCGAAGAGAAGCCTGAGAGGCCCAAGTCGAACTACGCGGTGACGGGCTTGTACTTCTACGACCGCGACGTAGTGGCGCTCGCCAAGGAGCTGCGCCCCTCGCCGCGTGGCGAGCTCGAGATCACCGATCTCAATCGCCTCTACATGCAGCGCGGCACGCTGCGCGTCGAGAAGCTCGGCCGTGGCACCGCGTGGCTCGACACCGGCACGCCGGATGCGCTCTTGCAGGCCGCAAACTTCGTGCAAACCATCCAGGCGCGACAAGGCTTGCAAATCGCGTGTCCCGAGGAGATCGCCTTCCGCGTGGGCTGGATCACCGCAGACGCGCTGGCTGAGCTCGCAGCTCCCTTGCGCAAGACCGCCTACGGCCAATACCTGCTCGACATCGCAGCCGACGGCTGACATTCTTTGGTTCGTTCATGCGCGTAGCTAAGACGAAGCTCCCCTCCGTAGTCGTGATCGAGCCCGACGTGTTCGGCGATGCGCGCGGCTACTTCTTCGAGACCTGGCACAAGGTGCGCTACACCGAGGCCGGGCTGCCGAGCGATTTTGTCCAGGACAACGTGTCGCGCTCGCAGCAGGGCATCCTGCGCGGCTTGCATCTGCAGGAGCCCTACGGTCAAGGCAAGCTCGTGCAAGTCCTCGACGGCGAGGTCTTCGATGTCGCCGTCGACGTGCGCGTCGGCTCACCGAGCTTCGGAGAGTGGGTGGGGGAACGCCTGTCGGCGGAAAACAAGCGGCAGCTCTATATCGCCCCGGGGTTTGCGCACGGGTTCTGCGTGCTGAGCCCAAGCGCGCTGCTCAGCTACAAGTGTACCGAGCTCTATCACCCTGAGACAGAGATCGGCATCGCTTGGAACGATCCTGCGATCGGTATCGATTGGCCGCTGCTGGGACCACCGACGCTCTCTGCGAAAGACGCCAAGGCCTTGCCGCTTTCGCAGATCCCACCGGATCGCCTGCCACGCTACGCGTGATACGCGCTATACAAGGGGTGAGGAGTGCGCGTGCCAGAGCCGCAGACGCCCATCTTGCTGATCAGCCCCGACGGGATGTTGGGGCGCGCTTGGGAGTTGCTCCTGCGCGCTGCTGGCTTGCCCTTCGAGGGCGTCTCGTATCCCGCTTTCGATCTCTGCAATGCGCGCAATGTGACCGAAACCGTGCGCGACCAGTTCCGCACCGTGATCAACTGCTCGGCCTACACGGACGTGGATGGCGCCGAAAAGAACGAGGCTGCCGCCGCGGCGGTCAACGCCGAAGGCGTCGGACGCCTGGCAGATCGATGTCGCGCGACCTCGGCGCTGCTCGTGCACTACAGCACCGACTACGTGTTCGATGGCCGCGCGACCAAACCTTACAAAGTGGACGAGCCGCGTCAGCCACAGAATGCCTACGGACGAACCAAAGCCCGTGGCGAGGAGCTGATAGTCGCATCGGGTGCAGCGCACCTGATCATCCGCACGAGCTGGCTCTACGCGCCCTGGGGCAAGAACTTCGTCGACACCATCGCGCGCGCGTGCAAGGAGCGACCCGTCCTGCGCGTCGTGAACGATCAGCGGGGCCGGCCCACCAGCGCCGAGTATCTGGCCGAACGGTCGCTCGCGCTTCTGCAGAAGAGCGCGCGCGGCATCTTCCACGTGACCGACGGCGGCGAGTGCACGTGGTTTGAATTCGCAGCTGCGATAACGCGTGGTGTTTCGGGCAGCGCGCGCATCGAGCCCTGCACGACCGACGAGTTTCCCCGACCAGCGCGTCGTCCCTCATACAGCGTGCTCGACCTTGGTGCGACTGAAGAGCTGATCGGAGCCGCGCGCTCGTGGGAAGACAATCTCGCGGACGTGCTGCGGACACGAACGCACTGAGTACGCATGTGCGGCTGGCCTCGATCAAACGCCGCGGCGACTGGCCTTGCCTAACGACTAACGTCGGGACGCGCCAAGGCGCCAGCCAAGAAGTGCAGCATCTGCTGGCCGATGATCCGCTGACCCAACCCGTTCAAGTGGCCGCCGTCGTCCGTGTAGGCCGGGACCATGCTGGCGTGCTCTTGGCCATCCAAGCCAAAGAGCTCGCGCGATCCATCTGGACGAGTGGACTCCGCTCGCGCGAGGTCGAAGATCGGAGTGTTCGCGAACGCCTTCAGTAGCCTATCGTTGAACTGGCCGCGTTTGGCGTTGGCCAGATCTTGCGGGACTTGGCGGCCGATCAAACGCTTGATGCGCGACTTGAGATCGTTCGGTCGAGTGGTGAGCGGCGCGGTCACGTGGGCGAACGTAATCTCCGGGTGCTCGCGCTTCAGTGTAGCGATGGCGTTTTGGTAGTACGCAAAGAGCTCGTCTACGTTGGTGCTCGAATTGAAGTCCACGAAGCAGAGCTTCATGAACGCCAACTGGGGCTTGGGATCGCGAAGCCCGTTCAGCAGCGCTACGAAGAAGTCGATCTTTGTGTTTGGCGCGCCGTTGTCTCCGCCGGAGACGTGGAATAGGGCAGGACCTGCCACGAGCTTGTCACGCCGGCCAACCTGGCCAACTTGGTCATCGGCGAGCTCGATCACGTTCAGCTTGCCACCACCGACCTCCGTATCGATGCCTTGCACGCCGGTGAGCAGATTCCACCCCACCGAATGATGCGAGAACAAGATCCGTGCTTGACGCACACGATTGAGGTCTTCGGCTACCGACGCGTCCAAACGATGCATCTCAACCGGAGCGCTGTTTGCGCGGCCTGACGAGCACGCCATCAGCAAGAGCGAAAGTAGTGACATCCAGCTTTGGCGCATCGACTTAGCCGCCGGCCTGCTTGCGCGTGACGAAAGCGGTGATACGCGCGATCGAGTCCAGGTTCTCGGGCAGCATCTCGCGGTCTTCGACTCGGATGGCGAACTTGTCCTCGATGAAGCCAAGCACCTCGAACACACCGGTCGAATCGATGATGCCCTGATCGAGCAACGAGGCCTCGTCCTGCAGCGTGCTCGGATCGGGCACATAGAAGTTGCTGACGATGAACGCACGAACCTGAGCTTTGATCTCCATGCCGACTCTCTCTCAACCGTCGTTCAGACGGACAACACTTGTGCCACGGTCACGCGCGGCTCACCGACTGCATTATTCACTAAACGAAAACCCTGGTAGGCCCGCGATCGGTCGAAAAGGCTCTTCAACTGGCGTTCCTGTCCGAGACCCATCTCGAAGAGCAGGTAACCGCCCGGCCGCAGATAGGCAAGCGCCTCCTTAATGACTCGCTGATGGATGGTCAAGCCGTAGGGCCCACCGTCGAACGCCTCGCGCGGTTCGTGCTCGAGCAAGACCGAGCGATCCCCGCTCAGGCGCGTCTGCGATATGTAGGGCGGGTTGCACACGACCAGGTCGATGCTGCCCTCGAGCGTGTACTCGGAGAGCCCCGCGAAAAGGTCGCCCTGGCCAACCCGCACACGCTGACCGAGGCCCAAGTGCTCTACATTCCTGCGCGCGACCGACACGCAGCCATCCGTCAGGTCGCTCGACCACACCTGCGCAGCCGGCAGGTGGCTTGCGATGGCGCAGGCCAAGTTGCCGGCCCCGCAACACATGTCGATGACGCGTGGCGCCGGCAGCCCCGACCCGCGCAGCACCTCGAGCGCGGTCTGCCCCAGCAGCTCCGTCTCTGGCCGTGGCACCAGCGCTCCCGACGCGACCGAAAGCTCGATGCCCATGAATGCGACGCGACCCGCCCGGTAGATCTCGTCGATGTTCACGACAGCCCCGTCTTCTTGATCTTGCCCGTGTCGGTCTTGGGCAACTCGGCCATGAATTGCACGTGCTTTGGCACCATGAAGTTCTCCAGCTGCTCCTGGCAGGTGCGCTGAATATCCTTTTCGGTGAGCGTAACACCCTGCTCCAACACGACGAAGGCCTTGACCGCTTGTCCCAGCACCTCGTCGGGCACGCCGATCACGGCGGCTTCTCTGACACCTTGGATGTTGAAGAGCACGGCCTCGACCTCCTTGGGCGCCACCTTCTCGCCGCGCGACTTGATCACGTCGTCCATGCGGCCGACGAAGTAGAGGTAGCCTTCTTCGTCGAGCTTGCAGTAGTCGCCGGTGTAGAGCACGCGCTCGCCCGGCAGAGGTCCAGGCTTGAGCTTCTTGGCAGTGGCCTCGGGCTTCTCCCAGTATCCCTGCATCACGGTGGCTCCGCGGATCACCAGCTGTCCAACCTGGTTTGGCCCCAGCTTCTCGCCGGCTTCATCCACCAGCCACAGCTCGGTGTTGGGAATCGCGATGCCGACACTGGTGGGTTTGCGCTCCAGATCGCGGGGCGGCAAGTACGTGCAACGTTTGCACTCAGTGAGGCCATACATGGAGTAGATGCGTGCCGTGGGGAAGATATCCTTGAGCATGAGGATATGCTTCACAGGCAGCGCTGCCGCCGTGTTGGTGACATAGCGGATCTTCGAGAGATCGAAGTCGCCGAGATTCTTGAACTCGGCGAGAATCGCGAAGATCGTGGGCACGCCCGGAAAGCCAGTGATGCTTTCGTCGACCATGATCTTGAGTATCTTCGCGGGGAACGCGAACGAGCGTTCGAGCACCAGGCGAGCGCCTGCGCGCACGGCCATGATCATCTGGTAGAGGCCGTAGTCGAATGCCAGCGGTAGCACGCCGAGGATCACCTCGTCCTCGGCGATCTCGAGATAGGCGCTGATCGAGGCGCCAGCGGTGAGCATGTTGCGATGAGTGAGCATCACGCCCTTGGGATCTCCTGTTGAGCCCGAGGTGTAGACGATGGCAGCCAGATCGATGTCGAGGTTCTTGCATGCAGGAGCCTGCGCACCGTCGGTGGTGGCCAGCGCATCGGCCCAACGCAGTGCGGCTGGCACGCTGGCCAGCTTGTCGTCCGCCAGCTTGCCCGAAACGATGATGGTCTTGAGCTCGGGGCTGGCCGCCACCGGCTGCGCCCACACGGCATGCAGATGCGCGTCCGTGATCAGCGCCGTCGGCCGGCAATCGCGCAGCAGGTAGGCCAGCTTGTCGCGCTTGGTCAGCGGGTTGACGATGCTCACCACGGCGTTGGCTTTGAGGACCGCCCAGAACGAGATCACCGTCTCGACCGTGTTGTCCGCGAACACCACGACGCGGTCACCACGTTCGACGCCGTTGGCCAAGAGGTGCAGTGCGAGCGCATTCGAGCGCTGGTCGAGCTGCCGATAGGTGAGACGCTCCGCGCCACACACCAGCGCGATCTTGTCTGGCAGGCGAGCGGCTGAATGAACCAGGTAGTCGTGCAGCTGTGGAATCGCTGCGCGCAGAGCATGGTGCGACGACTTCGACGACGCGGCTTGGACGGCGGGCTTTTCATCCATGGTCATCAGCAAGGCTCACGGCTCTGGTGGTCGATGTCGGTTCGCAGGGTCAGTGGATGATCGAAGGTTGGACGCGCGCGCACGTACTGGTGATGCAGGAGCTGCGTCGACAGGACGCCGACCAACGCCATGTTGTCGGCATTCGAGAACTGGCTCTCGTCCGCGCGACCGCTGCACTTGCGGTAGAGCTGCGTCACCGCCTGGGGCGAAAAGACGCCGGCCTCCGCCACCGCAGACTCGCTGAGCATCTGCTCTACGTATTCAGGCGCGTCCTTGCCGACGAAGCACAAGCCGTCCGGCGCGCGGTAGGGCTGTTTGGTACGCGCGCGGATACCGGGCGCGATCAGCCCCTCGGAAGCGCGCTTGAGCACGTGCTTTTCGTCGAGCACGCGCAGCTTGTATGCGGCCGGCAGCGCATGCGCGAGCGCGACCACGTCTTTGTCCAGGAATGGAAAGCGCCCCTCCACCGAGTGCGCCATCAACATGCGATCGCCTTGCGAAGAGAGCAGATAGCCGCTCAGGAGCGTTCGCAGCTCGATGTACTGGTCCTGCGACAAACGCGAGAATTTTTCGAACTCTGGGGGCAACGTCGCAAGAAAGTTGCTGATGACATTCGTGCCGGTGACGGCATTGCGCTGGGCGCTGGAGAACAAGCGCTTGAGCGCTGAGGTCGTGTGCCAACGGGTGTCGTGCGCAAAGCCCGGGTCGCGCCAACCATCGAGGTTGCGACCGAAGAACTGTCGGGCCATCGCTTGCTGCGACACCGGAGAGAGCGCCAGGTACGGATAGAGACGTTCCAGGAGCCGAGGCCGCATGCGCGACTCGGGGTGTTGCGCCCAGAAGCGGCGCACTTTGCCTTCGCGGAACAAGTCGTAGCCGGCGAACATTTCGTCGGCGCCCTCGCCGGTCAGCACGACTTTGATGCCGTGCTCGCGCACCAGCTTGGAGAGCAAGAAGAGCGGCGCAGGTGCCGTGCGCAAGATCGGCCGCTCGGTGTGGAAGATGACTTCGGGAAAGGCCTGCGCGATGTCGCTGCGGCGCACCACGATCTCGTGATGCTCGCTGCCGAGCAGCTGCACCATCGCGCGCTGGAATTCCGTCTCGTCGTACTCGGCGTCCTCGAAGCGCATCGAGAAGGTCTGGAAACGCCCTGTGGCGAAGCGCTGGCCGAGCGCTGCGACGAGCGAGCTGTCGAGACCGCCAGAGAGATATGAACCGACGGGAACGTCGGCGCGTACCATGCGCAGCCGCGTCGCTGCCGCCAACGCTTCGCGTACGGCAACCACGGCTTCGTCCAGCGTCCCCGAAAACGCGAGCGGATCGTGGTTGCCGAGCGGGTAGCTCGGATGCCAGTACACGTGCTCACGCATTTCACCGTTCACGTAAGTGCGAACGTAGCCCGGACGCAGCTCCTCGACGCCGCGGAACACGCTGCGCGGCGGCACCACCGTCCAGAAGGTGAACGTCTCCTCCAAACCGATCGGATCGAGCTCGCGCGGAAGCTCGGGCGAGGCGGCGAAGAGAGCCTTCACCTCGCTTGCGAAATACACGCGACCCGCATGCTCGGCGATGTAGAGCGGTCGCACGCCGAGCCGGTCTCGACTGAGCACCAGCTTCTTCTGCTGCTCGTCCCACAACGCTACGGCCCACTGCCCGTTCATGCGCTCGAAGGCGGACTCCCCCCACTGCTCGTAGGCGTGCACGATCACTTCAGTGTCGCTCTTGGTGCGGAAGTGATGCCCCTTGGCGACCAACTCTTCGCGCAGCTCGACGTAGTTGAAGATCTCGCCGTTGAAGGCAATCCACAGGGTCTGGGTCTCGTTGGCGAGCGGCTGCTGCCCGCTGGCCAAGTCGATGATCGACAAACGGGTGTGCGAAAGGCCCGCCTGCCCATCGCGATAGATGCCGTGCTCGTCCGGGCCGCGATGCCACAGAGCCGAAGCCATGCGCGTGAGCTCTTCACGCGTCGGCGCGGCGGCGCCCTTCGACCGAGCCACGATGCCAGCGATCCCGCACATGCTCGCTCAGCGCTCCTCGACCTCGGTAACGCGTTCGATGAGCATCGGCCGCGTGTGCAGGTAGCGGGTAGCACGCCGCTTGGCCTCAATGTCTTTGTAGACACGCTCGACTTGCTCGCTCGTCAGCCCGACGGCTCCTGCGACTTCCGCGGCGGGCACGGCGTGATTGTGCGCATAGAGGCACAGGTCCATGCGGTCGTAAGGTAGCGCAAAGTAGAACTCCTCCTGCGTCTGTGGCATCGAGAAGGTGTCCGTGGTGGGAGGACGCTGCTGGATCTCCTCGGGCACGCCCAGGTGCTTGGCCAGCTGGTAGACCTGCGTCTTGTAGAGGTGCGCTATGGGCTTGAAGTCTGCTGCGCCGTCGCCCTGCTTCACGAAGAACCCCTGATCGTATTCGAGCCGATTGGGCGTGCCAGCCACCGCGTAGTTCAGGCGGTCGGCGTGGTAGTACTCGGTCATCTTGCGCACGCGCTGCTTGTAGTTGGTCGCCGCCACCAGCTGCAGATAGGCCTGTGTCGTCAGTCGCACGGTCTGAGTCTCACCGCTGGGGCTCTGGACCGTCAGTCGCGTGAGACTCAGCCGCTCGCTCTCCAAGATCGACGGCATCACGAGCTTGCACTTCCAGCCGGTTCCGTACTCGGGCACGACCCCACGGATGGCATCGATCTGGCGCCGATAGCAGCCCACACCTTCGAGCGCAGGCGCGATGTCCTCGACAATGGCCTCGATGCCCAGCGTTTGTGCCAAGGCCCGCCCCAGGCGCAGTGCGTCGTCGGAGGAGTCGTGCTCTGGCATGAAGAGGCCGAGGACCTTGTCCTTGCCCAAGGCGTGCACGCAGAGCGCGGCCACCACCGAGCTGTCGATCCCGCCTGAAAGCCCCACCACCGCTCCGCGACGCCGCAAGCTGCCCAGCACCTGCGCGCGAATCGTGTCGGCGATCCGGGTCGTGGCTTCGACGACGTCGAGATTCAACACGGACGACAGCATATCGAGCTCCTTCGGGCGAGTCGCCCGGGACATTCCTCGCACTCCTGCACCCAGAAGGCGGGAAGCTTCGCACACCAGCAGGAAAAGTTCCTGCGCAAGCGGCGGGGAATGCACGCCCATCGACGACGCTTCGCCGAGGCGTCGCGAGCGGCTGGGCCTGTTTCCAGGCCAAGGCAATTCTGTGACCTCATCAAACGCTCAGGCCACGTGAAGCGCCCGGGTCAAGAGCTGTCCAGAAATCGGCGCAGAGCGAGCGCGCCCGCAGAAAAAACCGCAGGAATACTCGTGTATTTCGAGGATTTCTTCGAGGACGTAAGCCGCTATGAGCCATTTCTGGACAGCTCTTCATTCGATGTTCCTCCGGGCGCTGCCAGCCAGAGCCGTCTTTCGTCACCCGAAGGTGCCGCCGATGACTGACGCCGCGGTGTTATTGGAGGGGCAGCTCTAGTCGCGAGCAGGTAGGTAGGTTAGAAGCTACACGCAACGGACATGAGGGGCCCGCTGTGGAAGACCGTCCTGCACCTACGCGGCATCGCGATGTGCTTCGTCGTGCTCAACCACGCGGTGCAACACATCCCGGCGAGCTACGTGCTGGGGCCGGCAGCGCTGGTGCCGTGGGAAGAGCCTGCTGACTACGCGGTGTTGATGCTGGCCCGAGGTTGGGCGCCGGCGTGTCTGCACGCGTTCCTGCTGGCTAGCGGTTTCGTCACCTACCAGTTCTTCCGTGGGGCGCACGAATCCTGGGCGTTCGCGCGGCAGATCATCCGCAAGTACCTGATGTGGGCGATCCCGATGTTCGTCGTGCTCGCCATCAAGGCGCGTCGCGTCGATCTGGTGGCCGTCGCCAAGGACCTGGTCGTGGGTGGACCCGTCACGACCTATTGGTTCTTGGTGTTGATTGCGATGCTCTACATGCTGGCGCCGCCCGTAGTGACGCTCGTGCGCACGCGCCCGCGCATGGCGGTGCTGCTCGCGGCCGTCATAACCGTCGCCAGCACCGCAGCATTCTACCTGGTGGATCCTGCCCTGGCCGTGCCGTTCTGGTTCGTGCCCGTCGAACACGCGCTGCGATTCTTGCCGTTCTTCGTGCTCGGAATGTTGGCCTCGCGATACGCCGACGTGCTCGGGCCATGGCTCGCGCGGCACCGGAGTGCCAGCCGTTGGGCCTGTGCGCTTTGCGCGGTGCTGGTGACGTTGGAGAGCGCGTTGCTCGCCAAACAGAGTGCTTGGGTCATTCTCCCCTACGGACGGATGTACGCGACGGAGCGCGCCGCGATGCCGCTTTTCTCGCTGAGCGTGCTGGCAGTGCTCGCGACGCTCGACATGAAGTCACCCGCGCTCTTGAAGTGGCTCAACGAGGTTGGCAATCAATCGCTCGGCATCCTGCTGATGATGGACCTCTTCCAATACGTGGTCGTCGCGTTCTTCTGGCACATTCCGCGTGCGGTCTGGCCGGCGGCCACCACCGCCTACGCTCAGCACCGTCTGCCGGCGCCGATCATCGAGCACGCACTGTGGTTTGTTCTACCCTTGTTCGCGGCAGGGCTTTGGGGACCGCTCTACGTAATGGAGTACGCCAAGCGCTTCTTCGGCAATCGCGTCCGCGCGCTCTTCTAAGCCGCCTGCCGACGTGGGCGATC